>NZ_JAKKRO010000001.1:0-210784 GCF_025654235.1 Shewanella sp. SM32
GCCTCCATAGCAATAAGGCTACCTTCGGGGAATTGTCTAATTTTATCGAGCAGCTTGTTTCTGTTAACCTTTTTGTTACTCATGACAGAGTTATCCATAAGACAAACACAAACTTGAAAAACATTTTTGGCTAAATCGATACCAATAACTTTAATATCCATGATGGAAACCTCCAGAACTATTTGTCAGCTTTAAGCTTGGCATAATACTGCAAGCTTAGGTGCTGAGGCGTCCATCACATCACTACACATCTTCTTACTTTGAGTGGTACAGGTATCGCTAGCCTGCCTTATTATTTGGTAGAGGAGGATATCGTTCAGCACAAACTCACTTTGCTCGTTCCCCAATGGCAATGCTATCCACATGAGTTGTATATGGTTTATGCCAAGCAGAGCCATTACCCAAAGAAGCTGCGCGATTTACAACATAAGCTACAAACTTGGTGCGAAACTCACTCAAAATATGTGGGTTAATGAGTCATACCAATCACATTAAATATCTAATCAGTTCAGAGCCTCACAGGCATTTCAATCCAAGGCGCATTGACGCAGAAATGGTCATTCCCTTTTAAGTCAATGCAACACGGGAGTGGGATGCCTGTGAGGCTCCCGAAGGGCGGGTTTCAACACGCTTTATACTGCGTTTAAGGCTTTCGACAGATCACCACTATGCCTTCAAGCCTTCGCCTTGTCTAAAGCGCGTTGAACTCCCGCTGAATGAACAGATATTTAATACGATTGGTATCAAAGCGTCATCGCATCAAATCTTATCCGGCAGAGGGTGGAGCTTTTAGAATAAAGTGAGGCAGAGTACACTGCCGCGCATTGAATTTTTGTATTTGAATGTAAAGTCGAGCAGGCTTTTACCCATGCAGGCATAAAAAGAGCGGCGATTAACCAAGCGTTATGAACGACGACATTAGTATCTCGCTGCCCTCGCTGATTCATCGAATTGGACGGGAGGCGGTTAAACAAGCTCAAGTGATTGCAACCCAATATGATTGCGAGCTTAAGCGTGTGCGGCGTTCAAGGAATTGGTGCATTGTTGGCGCGGCGATCAAGATCCAATCCTGCTGTGCGCATTTACAAAGTGAGCCATTGCTGGCGCAGCAGTTAACAGCTAAAGATGGCCAGTTTGGTTATCTTATCAAAAAGTTGGAGTCAGCCTTGCTGCAACATGCGGACAAACTTGAACCATTAGACGCTAAGCTGATTCGGCTTATCACAGACAACCCTGCGATTACCTTAGGTGAGTTGATGCAATTGACCCAATGCACAGTCACAGAGGCCAGATTGGCACGTTTTCAAGCCGACTCTTGGTAGTTTGCTTGTTTCGCGTTCTCGCTCTCGCTATGCGCCTCTATTGCTGGGCTGCTTTTTCTAACACTTTTATTTGATTTTCAATTTGCTCGGCTTCAGCGGTCAGCAGTGAGTAGGATCTAATATCGCCTTTTCTCTGGGCATGCATAGCTTGTTCAAGCTTGGCGTTATATTGCTGAGTTAATTTTTTTAAGGGATTTTTCTTAAATATTGAGAACATGGTCATTTCTATTGGATTGGGTATTTGGACTTATATACGTAGGCAATGGGATTTAAGTTTTACTTTTTGAAATTAAAAATCCCACGATCCCACAATCCTTCAATTCCACTGCCATCGGTCTCAGCAAGGCTGAGACCTTATCTTACATTTGCAGCAAACTAATGGGTTGCTATGTCTTATCTAGCTTGCAACCCATTGAAAATATTTTAAATCTTAAACTGACCGACGAGCTTACCTAAGTTAATACCTTCCTGCGACACGGTTTGGCTGACTCTGGCAGCATCTTCGCTGGAATGGAGTAACTCATTCACTATCTCTTGGATGGCGAACACATTACGGTTGATTTCTTCGGTCACAGAGCTTTGTTCCGTGGCAGCAGTCGCAATTTGGGTGCTCATGTCGTTAATTGCCGTGACCGCCGATGTCACTGAGCCTAGGCTTTCAGAAATTGCACGAGATGAGTCTACCGAGCGCACGCAGCTTTGCTGACTTTCTTCCATCGTTTTTACTGCCAGTGCGACAAGCTTGTGCAGTTCAGTTAGCATCTCATTGATTTCCAAAGTGCTTGATTGCGTTCTGCTCGCTAAGTTACGCACTTCATCGGCCACCACGGCAAAGCCTCGGCCCTGTTCTCCGGCGCGGGCCGCTTCGATGGCGGCATTTAATGCTAATAGGTTAGTTTGCTCAGCAATACCGCCAATCACTGATAGCACGTTGTTGATTTTTTTAGACTGTTCGCTCAAGGATTGAATACTGCCCGCCGCATTGTTTATTTGCGCCATGAGTGCCGAAATTTCTTCTAAAGAAGCATCGACGCAGCGCTGGGCATTGGCTACATCGCCAGTGGCAGCATGGGTCGCTTCGGCCACTTGCGTGGTATTTTGCGCTACTTCGCTGGCGGTAGCTGACATTTCAGTAATAGCGGTAACCACTTGATCGGTTTCATTGTTATGGCTGATGAGTTGGCTCGACATAACTTTGGTTTGATCGTGAATCGCGTTGGCGGCGGTTTTAACTTTAGCCGTCGCGTTTGCCACATCGCCTATGATGGTTTGGAGTTTATCGACAAACAGGTTAAAGGATTGACCTAGTTGTGCAATTTCATCTTCACCTTTCACAATAAGACGTTTGGTTAAATCGCCTTCGCCTTTAGCGATATCGTTTAAGTTATTCGCCATATTTTTAATTGGTGCGACCATACGTTGGGCAGTGATCAGAATAACAACGGTAGTAATCGCGGCGAGTAACAGCGCAATTAACAGAATGGCATAGGATTTTTCGATCATCTGCTCAGTGACCGTCGCACGATAATCCTCAACGACAGTGTCGATATCATCGATATAGACTCCCGTGCCTAGCATCCAGTCTGTGCCAGGGATCATCATGGAGTAACCGATTTTTTCAATTTGCTCATTGGTATTGGGTTTTTGAAAGTAGAACGAGAAGTTACCGTCCCCTTTTTTAGCGGCATCGAGTAAACCGACAATGATTTTAGTGCCGCGGGGATCTGTCATATCAATTTTATTTTGCCCTTCGAGGTTAGGCATGACGGCATGGAACAGGTTTTTACCTTGGGAGTCGTAAATAAAGAAGTAACCAGAACTGCCAAAACGGATATCACGTAGCGCTTGGTTTACATTGCCATTTTCTTTTAAAGACAACTGATACTGCACTATTCCTGCGGCAATTTCGGTGGCTTCTTTTATTTGTGTTTTACGTTCACCGATGAGCTTAGTTCTAAAGGTCGTCACTTCATCTGCAAGGGCGTCTTTTTCGACATAGTAAGAAACTGTCATGAGTACGAACAAAGTAAAAATTAAAGGGAATAACGACAACAGCAGTAATTTATTACGTAGGCTGAAATTAGACATGCTTGACGACTCCATGATGAACATCTCTTTTATTGCAGGGCAGTATAGCTAATTTCCCGCATTCTTAAGTGTTTAAGTTAACAAAAATGTAATGGAAATCGATAAAATGCGCGCTGTTGATTTATTCCAAAATCGTTAACTATGCTGTGAATCTAGGCCTTTCTTTTGATCTTTATCAACACTATATGGGCCCAATGCGTTCACTATATTAGCTAAAATTGATGCAAAATTAGCTAGAGCTGGTGCAGGCTGGTGCAAGTAGTGGCGAACAGTAAGGGCTGGGTTGTGACAAATGAAAAGTTGATCCTAACGCTGAAAATCTGCATTAGTGTGGGCATTTGTCTTATTGCGCTGGGTATTTATCTGCATAACTTTAATGAAACCGTTGAGGCTATGGGCGTGCAAGGGATTATTCTCAGCGCCATGTGTGTTGCCTTTGGCATGGCCTTGTCATTACCGACTAAGATGTATTTAACCTTCCTGTTGGTTAAGCGAGAAACTGAAAAACATCCATAATGTGTTTTTGCACAGAGTGTTACTCTGCGACTCATTGGTTTCCTCGCCTTCTTGATACTCAATCTAAGTACTCGCTTAACCCTGCTATTCAACCCACCAAGCTCAGCCGCAAATGGCCTGATTATGGTTTTTAACATAATTAACCCAAGACTAATGGGCCAAAAACACCGATAATTCCCCCTTAATGACTCATTACCAATGACGCGACTTGGTCGATGGGCTGCTACAGACTCGCATATTTAGTGGAAATCATATTCAATGGAAATCAAAGTTAATTTTCTCGACAATCTTAGACTTGAAGCCAAGTTTGATGATTTTACCGTGACCGCCGATCAGCCAATCCGCTACAAAGGTGATGGTTCTGCCCCTAGTCCGTTTGACTATTTCTTAGCGTCGTCAGCCCTGTGTGCGGCCTATTTCGTGAAGGTATATTGCAAAGCCCGTGATATTCCAACGGATAACATTAGACTGTCGCAGAACAATATTGTCGATCCAGAAGATCGCTACAACCAGATTTTCCAAATTCAAGTTGAGTTACCCGATGATATTTCGGAGAAAGATCGCGAAGGTATTTTGCGCTCGATTGACCGTTGTACGGTTAAAAAAGTGGTGCAAACGGGCCCAGAATTTAAAATTGAAACCGTTGAGAACCTAGATTCAGACGCCAATGCCATGTTGATGGGCCAGCCTAATGGCGCATCGAGCACCTTTATTCTGGGTAAAGATCTGCCGCTGGAGCAAACCATTGCCAATATGACGGGCATGCTCGCCGATCTTGGAATGAAGATAGAGATCTCATCATGGCGTAATATCGTGCCGAACGTGTGGTCACTGCACATTCGTGACGCGGCTTCGCCAATGTGTTTCACCAATGGTAAAGGCGCGACCAAAGAAAGCGCGTTGTGCTCGGCACTCGGCGAGTTTATTGAGCGTCTGAATAACAACTTTTTCTATAATGATCAATTCTTTGGGACTGAAATCGCCAATAGCGAATTTGTGCATTATCCCAATGAAAAGTGGTTTGCGTTAGAAGAAGACGATGCGCTGCCAGCGGGTATTCTCGATGACTATTGCTTAGAGATTTATAACCCAGATGACGAGCTGTGCGGCTCGCACTTGATTGATACTAATTCGGGTAATGTTAAGCGCGGCATTTGTGCGATTCCTTACACCCGTAAATCTGACGGTGAAACGGTTTACTTCCCATCGAACCTGATTGAAAACCTGTTCTTAAGCAATGGTATGAGTGCGGGTAATAACCTGCAAGAAGCCCATGTGCAGTGCTTGTCAGAGATTTTTGAGCGCGCTGTAAAACGCCAAATCATTGAGCAAGAAATTGTCTTGCCCGATGTGCCTATGTCTGTACTAGAAAAGTACCCAAGCATCCTCGCGGGCATTAACGGTTTAGAAGAGCAAGGTTTCCCTGTTGTGGTTAAAGATGCCTCACTCGGCGGCCAGTTCCCAGTGATGTGCGTCACCCTGATGAACCCGAAAACTGGCGGTGTATTCGCCTCTTTTGGCGCGCACCCAAGCTTTGAAGTGGCGTTAGAGCGTAGCTTAACTGAATTGCTGCAAGGTCGTAGCTTCGAAGGCTTAAATGATGTGCCAAAACCGACCTTTAACAGTATGGCGGTTAGCGAGCCAGAAAACTTTGTTGAGCACTTTATTGATTCAACAGGAGTGATTTCATGGCGCTTCTTTAGCAGTAAATTTGATTATGAATTCTGCGAATGGGATTTTTCTGGCACTAGCGAAGAAGAAGCTGACGGCCTGTTTGGGATCTTAGAAGCGTTAGGTAAAGAGGTGTATATCGCCGAGTTTACCGATTTAGGCGCATCGGCGTGCCGTATTTTAGTTCCTGATTATTCTGAGATTTATCCAGTTGATGACTTGATTTGGGATAACACCAACAAGGCGCTGGCGTACCGTGAAGATATCTTAAATCTGCATTCGTTAAGCACTAAGCAATTGGCTAATTTGGTCAACCGTTTAGAAGAAAGCCAACTCGATAACTACACGGATATTCGCACCTTAATCGGCATTGTATTTGATGAAAATACCGTGTGGGGAAAACTGACGATTATTGAGCTTAAGATCCTGATTTATTTGGCACTCGGTGCACACGAAGACGCGATTGAGCTGGTCGGTGAGTTCCTGCAGTTTAACGATAATACCGTTAAACGTGGCCTGTTCTACCAAGCCATGAATGCTGTGCTGGAAGTGACCTTAGATGAAGAGTTAGAACTTGATGATTTTATCCATAACTTCAACCGTATGTTCGGTAAAGAAGTGATGGACAACGTCGTTGGCTCAGTCACAGGTAAAGTGCGTTTTTACGGCTTAACTAAGACCAGCATGCAGCTCGAAGGCATCGAGCCGCATCTAAGATTGATTGAAAGCTATAAGAAGCTGCATCAAGCCCGTAAAGCTGCGAAAGACCTGAATTAATTCTGTTATTTGGTATTAGCTTAATGTGTTTAAAAGCGAACCTTTTGGTTCGCTTTTTTGTTTGTTGCTCTTTTGATTCGCGCTTCTTATGAGCACTTGTGGCTATCACTTATTAAGGGCGCTTGTTATTGCTATGTGTGGTTTGAAATGTTCAGTCCGCTTAGGCGGTATTTGATATAACTCGATTTTTACCGTTACGTTTAGCTTGATACAAGGCCGCATCAGCCCGCTTAAGCGTTTCTTCATAGGACTTATCCAATGGTTCGATAGAAGCGACTCCAATGCTTACGGTGGCAAACAAGCCATTGACCGCATATTTTTGCAGTTCAGTGTAAAAGCAATCGCAGAGGTATTCTGCAAATTCAACCGCTTGCGAATGCTCTACCCCAGGTAGGGCAATCACAAATTCATCGCCACCAAAACGATACGCGCTATCGGTTTTTCTAAATTGAGTTCGGCAGGTTTCGGCAATCGCGATGATGATTTGATCGCCAGCATAGTGACCCAACTGATCATTGATGGACTTTAAGTGGTCTAAATCGAGGATCAAGATTGAGGTGGGAATACGGTGGCGCTGAAATATATCGAATTGAAAGGTTAAATCACGTTCTAAGCGGCGACGGTTATACAACCCTGTCAGCTGATCGGTATCGCTTAGCTGACGTAGTTGCAGTTCAAGCTCATGCCGCTTGGAAATATTACTGGCGACCCAAAGCACCACAGGCTCATTATCAACCAGAAAGTCTAGTGCTTGAATGCGTCCCTCAAACCAAATGGGTTGTTCAGGGCCTATATCGGGTAAGCCTTTGACATCTTTATTGCTCAATTCATATTCTTCGATCAGTAATTTTCGGCTGGTTAATGCACTCTCGATAACCTGTAAAAAGTATTTGAGTTTATCAGCCTTTAACACATCGCTAAGATACAAGCCGATTAGGCCACTACCATCGTGGTAATAACGGTCATCTTTACCACCGAAGACGGCAATGTATTTACCACTTTTTGACAGAACAAAAGTAGGATCAGGAAGTGCATCAAGGACTAAAGCCATTTCTTCTATTTTGATCATCGATTAAAATCCCTGTGGAAAATCACCCAACCTTAAGTCCGCGTGTCCAAGTTATCATAGATAAACTACTCTTTGGCGCTTTAGCCGCGAATGCATCCTGCGAACTCATTACAATTTAGCCGCTTTTGTGGGTAACAACAAACCATAACAATATGCCGTACAATTTATTTGTCGTCGCGATTTTACCAAGGCATCAGAGCGTTCGATGGCGCAGAGTTGTATCCCTGTTGAGGCTTAAAACCTAAGCCTTGGTCAGTCGTGATGTCTGAACTTTAGCGTTTGTGCTTATGTTCAAAAAGCTTCATTGCTGTGTTTAGTGGACAGATGATTTTCGAGTAGAATCTAGGGCCTTAATTGTGGTTTTAATTTTACACAGGGATTTATAATGCATACTGCAGATGATTTTATTGAACATTTAGCGCTAGAGCAGCATGTTGAAGGAGGTTATTACCGCTCATCCTATCGTTCAGAAACGGCATTTGATCAGACTCGGGCATTATGGAGCAGTATCTATTTTTTGCTGCGTACGGGAGAGGTTTCCCATTTCCATCGTCTGACAGCTGATGAAATGTGGTATTTCCATGCGGGGCAATCGCTGACGATTTACATGATTGATCCTGATGGGGTGCTAACGACGGCGCAATTAGGGCTTAATTTAGCTGCGGGCGAGCGGCCACAGTTTTTAGTCCCTAAGGGCTGTATCTTTGGTTCAGCCATGAATCAAGATGGTTTTTCATTAGTGGGCTGCATGGTATCGCCTGGTTTTACCTTTGATGATTTTGAGCTGTTTAGCCAACAAACTTTGTTAGCCCAATATCCACAGCATAGTGACATCATCCAACGTCTGAGCCGTTAGGGGAGCGCTAAAGTCAGTTAAATTTAGCCAGTTGATTCGTTAAATGGTAACTTGGTTGACATTGCCTCATTCGGCTAAACCAAGGTCGTTCTGAGTCATTAAATTTGACTCAATAGTAAGATATCCCCGCGACAAGGCTTGTCTATTGGCGTTTAACCACGTAAAACATGCTTTTTGGCGTACCTCTATGTACCAAGTGTTATGGAGTAATTGAATTTGGAACACTTAGTGTGGGAGCTCGATCCTGTATTAATCTCGTTTATGGGACTAAAAATACATTGGTATGGAGTCCTGTTTGCTGTTGCTATTACTGCTGGTTTTCAGGTGATGAAGCGGATTTATATCAAGGAAAATCTCGATCTTGAGTCCCTTGATAATTTACTGATTTATTGTGTGGTTGGCATTATTGTGGGCGCGCGTTTGGCCCATTGTATGTTCTACGATCCGACTTATTACTTTGCTCATCCGCTTAAGATCTTGGCGATTTGGGAAGGCGGACTCGCCAGCCACGGTGGTGGTTTAGGCGCGATTCTGGCCTTGTATTATTACCAACGTAAAGTGAAGCTACCCTTCCTGTTTTTGTTGGACAGACTCGCTATCGCCACTGCCATTTTTGGCTTTTTTGTGCGTATGGCAAACTTCGCCAACTCAGAAATTTTAGGCGATCCTACGACTCAACCTTGGGGCATTATATTTGCCCGTGTCGACATGTTGCCAAGACATCCAGCACAGCTCTATGAGGCTTTCGCTTATTTAGCTATCTTTATTGGTCTGTATGCTTTGTATGAATACACGCAGATTAAACAAAGACATGGGGCTATTTTCGGTCTGTTTCTGGTGTCGGTGTTTAGTGCGCGAATTGCGATTGAGTCGATTAAAGTTAGCCAAGCTGCTTACTCTGAAACTTTCTTAAGTGCGGGACAACTTCTGAGCTTACCGTTTTTAGCCGTAGGTATAGTCTTGTTGTTCTTGGCGTATCGAAAGAAAACCGTTTAAATCTAAATATCAAACGGTTAAAAAAGGCTTTCTATCTAGATAGAAAGCCTTTTTTATGAATTAATCATCAAGTATGACGTTAGGCTGTCTTCACTATATTAGTCACCTGCACCATGGCATCCCGAGCGGAACGGCTCACGCCCGAGAGTTGGAAGAAGCCATGGATGACGCCAAGATAACGACGGCAGTGGGCATTGACGCCCGCCTCTAATAGATTCCTAAATAGCTGTTCACCTTCATCGACGAGTGGATCGAATTCGGCGGTGATGATATGGGTTTCCGGTAAGCCTGCTAAGTCATCACGGCGAAGTGGACTGGCTTCGGCATCGGTTCTGGGGTGCCAATCTAAATACAGATCGAAACCTGTTAGCAAGGTGTCGCGGGTGATGATGTATTTCTCGCCATTGTCGCTATAGCTTTGGCTCTTCGCGGTGGCATCGAGCATAGGATAGATAAGCACTTGTTTCTGTGGCAACCATTGCCCTTTGGCTTTTAAACGCAGGCAAGTGACTAGGGCTAAATGGCCGCCGGCGCTGTCGCCCATTAGGGTGATCTTAGTGTTATCACCGCCCCATTGGTGACAATGTTGATAGATGACTTCTGCGGCATGGCAGGCATCGTCGTGGGCAGCGGGATAAACATGTTCTGGGGCGAGGCGATAGCGAACGGCGATCACCAGTGCGCCAGAATCATTGGCGAGTTTTCGCAGTTGTTGATTATGGGTTTCAACGCCGCCACTGACAAAACAGCCACCATGGTAGTAAATGACGATAGGTAAATTGTCTGCCGCCGAGGGTTTGAACAGAGTTAATTCTGCGCCATCGATGGAAATTGCGCGCACCTCGAACACCTCTTCAGGCTCACCCGCGAGTACAGTGCTGGCGATATAACCTTGCCGACGTTGCTCAATGCTTTGCTCTCGTACCGATGGGCAACCCGCCGCGATAAACTCGCTAACCAATTGTTTAATTCCCTCTTCTAAATAGAGTTGGCTCATTTAATACTCCCTCAATTTTTAGTGCGCTCGGCTGTTCTGCAATGGGCTGAGTTTATCGGCAGCTTAATTGAATTGGTAGCCTAGATTCACACTCAGCCATGAGCTCTATCATGATTGCGGAAATTAACTTTGGTATTAACTTAGTAATGAATACGGTTGCAGTCGGCATCTTTTTCACTATTACAGATTGAGTTGTAGGGTGTCTTGTAAGAAAATTACCAACTTAATTGACTGTCAGGCTTAATGCGCTTAAATGTCCGCCTGATTGTGCGTTCGATAGCGCTTTGATGTCGATTTGTGAAAGTGGGTTTCAGTCTCTTGGCTAAAATATAGGTTGCCAAGATGCAGTTTGAGCGACACATTGAGCCAGCGATCACACTCGTTATTCGTTCTCTATTTGCAGGAATCTTTCGTGGCAAAAGCACCCAAAACATTGCAACAGCGCATGGGCATAGTCGCCCTGACGTGGCCGATTTTTATCGAGACCTTGCTGCAATCTCTGCTTGGGATCAGCGATATCTTTATGCTGAGCCATTATTCCGATAATGCGGTTGCCGCAGTGGGACTCACGACTCAGCTGATGTTCTTCATGATGGTCATGTCCATGATGGTGAGTACGGGCGCGAGTATTTTGATTAGCCAAAGCAATGGGGCAGGCCAACCGCAGCAGGCTGTCGATATCGGGGTGGCGAGTGTCGTATTGAGTTTGGTATTAGCCTTGGTCATGGGTGCATCTATGTTCTTTGGTGCTAAGGGCATTATCGGCTTATTTGCGCTTGAGCACGATGTGGCTGGTTTTGGATATGACTATTTGGTGATTTGCGGCAGCTTGAGCATAGGGCTAGTGATGAACATTGCCTTCGCCGCTATTTTGCGTAGTTACGGCTTTACCCGCTCGGCCATGTTAGTCACCTCGAGCACGGGCTTAATGAACGTGATCGGTAATTATATTGCCCTGTATTCTCCCTTTGACTTGCCTGTTTATGGGGTAACAGGGGTGGCAATTTCTACCGTCACCAGCCAGATCATTGGCGCTGTGATCATGTTGATGGTGATCCGGCATAAGCAAATTCCGCTGCCACTGCAAAGACTTAAGCTTTTACCGCGCAGCACTTATTGGAGTGTGATGCGTATTGGCCTGCTCAATGCTGGCGAGATGCTGTCTTACAATGTGGCTCAGATGACCATCATCTACTTTATCAGCCAGATGGGCACTTTATCGCTCACGGCCTACACCTATGGCTTGAATATTAGCCGTTTTATCTATTGTTTTGCGGTAGCACTCGGGCAAGCGACGCAAATTCAGACCGGATACTATGTAGGTAAACAATGGTTCGATGAAATCACCACTCGGGTGCAACGTTACTGTTTGGTGGGCTTTGTCGCTTCACTGACCATAGTATTAGTCTTCTACTGGCAGCGATTCGTTATTGTCGGCTGGTTGAGTGAAAACGAAGAAGTCATCCAACTGACGGCGTTATTACTGGCAGGTTCCATCGCGCTTGAAACAGGGCGAGTGTTTAATCTGGTGATTATCTCGGCGCTCAAGGGCGCGGGTGATGTGGCGTTCCCTGTGCGTATAGGTCTTTTTAGCATGTGGAGTATTGGGGTATTTTTTGCTTGGTTCTTTGGCTTGCATTTAGGTTATGGCGTGCTTGCTGCTTGGCTTGCCGTTGCGGCAGATGAGTGGGTGCGTGGATTGATTATGGTACACCGTTGGCGCTCGGGTCGCTGGCAGCGTTTTACGCGTATTCCGCCAGTAACCCCAGCTTAAATTGTTCTGATATCAAAAGGTCAACGCTTATTGGTTGCCCCATTTGCCCGATTTCAGTAGTTCATTTTTAAATTGTAGATACCTTGGGTGCCCTTCATAGGTTTCGATTTCCATAGTGCTGTAGGGGGCAAAAATAGCCCCTGGAATTTGGCATCCTCTAGTAAGAACGTCTTCTAATGAGGGCATAAAACATTCTTTAATCGGGTCAAAATGGATTTTATAACTGGCATAGCCGCGCGTAACAAATCTATCGGTTATGGTTTTGAATAGCTGTCCAAAAGGTGTGTCGAGCGTCTCCGGCGTGGAGTAATAAAAGCCTTGTCCGTACCAGTAAAGTAATAAGGCGGTACCCGCGTCACACAGTGGATGTTCGATAATCGCCCTGACCATGTTTGGGTCATGATCGTCCCAATTCAAGTTCCCCGCGACAAAATGCAATTCCTCCATACTTTGTAAGTCACTGATACAGGTGATTTGCGCCGCCGCTTTGCCAAAGTAGGCGCTGTATTCATGTAAAGCGTCATAATCGGGATCGGCGAGTAATTTGGCGAGTAGTTGTTGATTGGCAATACAGCCTAATTCTGCGCATTCATAGGCGCGAATAAATTGTTCTTGTGAGAGTAATTTAGCCAAGGGAATCCTTTCTTTTTATAGAAAACACAGTTTATAAAAAAGACAGCGTCAGCCTTGCGTAGCAAAAGGCTGACATGGCAGAAAGGGAGCGTAAAACGTTACGCTTGCTGTTGCAGTAGGGTACGGCACAGCTTAATAAAGTCCGATGAAGTGACGATACCGAGTACCTTTTTATCGACATCGACGACGGGCAAGCAGCCGAGTTTGTTTTCAATAAAATATTCCACCACCACAGTTAAGGGCTCGTCGGCGGTTAGATGCTGATACTCTTTATCCATCACTGTCGTGATTGGCGTGTATCGCTCTTTACGTTCGAGCGCGCCTTGGCCGTATTTGTTTAGCATAGACATCACGCTGGCGATCATTTTTTTATGGGTGAGTACGCCAACGAGGGTGCCATCAATTTCAGAAATCACGGGTAAGTGGCGTACGCCACGGGTTTGCATCAGATGGTGGGCATCTTTCAAACTGGCGCCATCGCTGATGCAGATGACTTGATCACTCATAATATCGCTGACTTTCATTGTTAAATTCCTTTTCTTGCCATTCTTAGGCGTGCATTTAACACGCTGCGTTAGCCTGCACCGATGTTAGCAGCTTCTCTGTAAGCTACGCCAGTCCTGCACAAATAAAGTACGCTATCCAGTATAAGTGTTTGAATTGATAGATATCATAAAAGGCTGACAAAGATGTCACAAATATGTAACAGTGATATCTCACAATCGTGGTCTTATTAGACCTCATACCAGTGAAGCCTTATCTAACAAGGAATAATAATAATGAATCGTACCGTAACTCGTCGTGATTTTTTGGCTATGTCGGCCAAAGGTGTTGGTGTTGCTGTGATCTCTTACGGCTTGATGGGCTGTAGTGATAGTAATGATGATAATTCTGTACCCGCTCAATTTTTACATGGAATTGCCAGTGGCGATCCGGCAGTCGATGCCGTGATCCTCTGGACCCGTGTCACGCCTGAGTCTGAGGGCGATGTAAAAGTGAGTTGGCAAGTGGCAAGCGATGCGGCCTTTAGTCAATTAGTGACCACAGGTGAGACTGTCACTAATGCGAGCCGTGACTACACGGTTAAGATTGATGCCCGTGGTTTACGTGCAGGGCAAACCTACTTTTATCGCTTTATGACGGGTGATAAAACCTCAGTTGTGGGTAAAACCCGCACTCTGCCTGAGGGTGACGTTAGCTCAGTCAAATTAGCCGTGATGTCCTGTGCTAACTTTCCTGCCGGTTATTTTAACGTCTATGAGTTAGCGGCGGCGCAGGATGATTTAGATGCTGTTGTGCATTTAGGCGATTATATCTATGAATATGCCCGCGGTGGTTATGCCAGTGAGCATGCTGCCGAATTGGGGCGTGAAGTGTTACCGGCCAATGAGTTGCTGACGTTGAGTGATTACCGCACTCGCCATGGTCAGTACCATACCGATGCGAGTCTGCAAAAGTTACACGCGAAAGTGCCTTTTATCACAGTGTGGGATGACCATGAAGTGGCCAATGATACTTGGCGTGATAGTGCCGAGAATCACAACGAAGGCGAAGGGGATTTTGCCGTTCGTAAAGAAGCAGCACTACAAGCTTATTTCGAGTGGTTGCCGATTCGCCCATGGCGTGAAGGGAACCATGAAGAGATTTACCGCAGCTTCAGTTACGGCAATCTCGTCGATCTGCATATGCTGGATACTCGCGTATTAGCCCGTGATAAACAGCTCGATTATGCCGATTATATGGATCCCACAACGGGTTCGTTTGCGGGCGAGCGTTTCCTTGCCGATGTGACTTCGACCACTCGCACTATGCTGGGTCTGACGCAATTATTATGGCTGCAGGGCACTTTGCTGCAAGCAACGGGCAAGTGGCAGGTGTTAGGGCAACAGATTTTGATGGGCAAGATGTCATTGCCGGCGGCGATTGCCACTCAGCAGATGAGCATTCCCCAATTTGCCATGTTAGGGGCGTTAGCTAAGTTAGCGGCCCGTGCGGCGGCAAATGATCCCACACTGACTGCCCAAGAGCTGCAATATCTTCAAGCTAATCAAGCCCTATTAACCCCAGAAGTTATTGCACTGCTGCAATTACCTGCCATTCCATACAACTTAGATGCTTGGGATGGTTATGCCTATGAGCGTGAAGTGATTTTAGGTACGGCTAAATCGAAAAATCTCAACCTAGTTGTGATCGCGGGTGACACCCATAATGCATGGGCAAACGAGCTTAAAGACGTGCAAGGCGATACTGTGGGTGTTGAGTTTGCGACTAGCTCAGTATCATCGCCAGGCCTTGAATATTACTTGAATCTGCCAGCGGAACAGATCCCCGCGACCGAGGCGGCAATCGTCGAGTTAGTGCCAGATCTTAAGTACGCTAACTTAAAAGACCGAGGCTTTATGACGCTCACCTTTACCGCTGATGAGGTGCGCAGCGACTGGCATTATGTGGATACCATTTTGTCGAAGGATTTCCAAGTCGCAACGGCCCGTGGTTATAGCGCTAAGGCAAAAGTAGGCGAGCATGTGATTATGCCTATCGTTTAATGCGGTATTGTTCGCTTGTTTATCGGCCACCTTAGGGTGGCCTTTTTGTTGCTTTTGGCTTTAAAAGGCAAAATAAATGTCTGTTGTCACGCAAGTTCTTACTATTACTGCAGCACATCGCATTTTTTTGGTATAAAATTCGCTCCCAAAATTCGGCGGCTGCCTACACTTGCTAAGGCAAAGCTGTTCTAGTGTTTTGGGAACCTTTACCCGCCGAACAGACCTTACAGGGGTCATAAGCTTTTGCTTTAACGACCTAAGAATAAAATCAATGTGATGGGGACTGTGTCATGTCAGAAAAGTATTTTGTTACCGCGCAGCAATTGCTGGAAGATTCATTTTTATTAGCTTCGCAAGTGTATGAGAGTGGCTTTCGTCCGCAATTTATCGTGGGTATTTGGCGTGGCGGTGCTCCAATCGGGATCGCGGTACAGGAGTTTTTCGATTTTAAACAAGTTGAAACCGATCACATTGCCGTGCGTACCTCTTCTTATTATGGGATTGGCACCGACAAACAAAGCAAAGAAATCAAAGTTCATGGCCTGCATTACATTGTTGAAAATGCGAACGCGAGTGACGGTTTGTTGATTGTGGATGACGTGTTTGACTCTGGCCGTAGTATTCATGCATTAAAAGAAAAACTCAGCCAACTGATGCGCTTGAATATGCCAACCGATATCCGTATCGCTTGCCCTTATTACAAGCCAAAAAATACCGCAGTGCCTTTAAAACCCGACTATTACATTCATGCCTCTGAAGACTGGTTAGTTTTCCCGCACGAAGTTACAGGTTTAACGCCTGAAGAAATTGCCGAAGGTAAGGGCGATTTAAAGAATATCCAGCACCTGTTTAAATAGCTCGCGGCGAGATATAGATTATTTTCGCAATAAAAAAATGCGTTAACGATTAATCGTTAACGCATTTTTTTTTCTATATCGATGACTTATAAATCCATACAGTTAGCATAGTAAGTCACTGTGGCGGGCCAGTCGGAGAACACTCCAATCACGCCGACATCTTTCGCCAGTACATCAAGTAATTCAAAGGTATCGCCTTCGTTATCTATCGCTTCGGTAATGCTTTGATAGTAAAAGCCGCCGCCATTTTTTAATAAACCAGATCGCTCCAGCGACCAAGTGATGATCTTAAGCCCTGCGCCTTTGGCGGCCTTAGCGTATTCCGAAGGAATGATCTTTTTGTCCGCATCTAAGGCGACTAATACCCAGAGTGGCGGCGCAATAATTTCGACGCCTTGGGTCTTTAAATCCGCCATTGATGGCGACCAAGTGGCAGAGTTCTGCGGATCAAAGGCGCTGTTATAATCGTATCTGTCATCGAGAAACACGGCTTGCTTCGCAAATTCAGGTGCGTTGGCGACCCAATATTTGATGTCATCTAAGATAAATGATTGAGGGAATACTTGCGAAGCATCGACGCCCGCCGCAGTGTATTCATCCAACATTTTTTGCGCGTAATCCTGCTGAGTAAAACCATCGAAGGGCATAGATACGCTCGCCGCTTTTAGCTCTGGCGTCATCTTCACACCGGCTTTTTTAAACATATCAATACTTTCAGCGTGGGTCATCAAGGTGCCATTGCCAGCATAAAGATCGGTGCGCCAGCTTGGGGTACCATTGATGAATTCGGCCGCAGTGGTCGCTTTTGGATTGTTGCCTTCCATTTTACCCTTGAGGGTTTTAAATTCGGCGAGGGTGATATCGCTGGTGCAACAGGTCGCCGATGCGCTGACGCCATTGGCTGCATCGGCTGGAGTGAATGGGCTCGAACATTTATTAGCCAGTTCAGGCACTGCTAAAATGTTGGTCGTGCTGGCAAGATCGCACTGTGAGTGGCGGCAAACTAAAGCTTTATCGGCGGTGAAGGTGACATCACACTCGACTATGCCTGCGCCCGAATCGATAGCCGCTTGGTAGGATTCCTTTGTATGCTCAGGGAATTGCATTGGTGCGCCACGGTGACCGATAGAAAATTCGCTGCGATAAAAACTGTCAGTGGTGCATTGTTCTAAGCGGGTTTTAAGTGTGCTGTCTTGCATTTGACGTACGAGGAATAAAGGTCTTTCTCCCACTTGAGCAGGAACGGGTTTGCTGGTGGGTGGCGTGATAGCGGCGTTATCATCGTCATTATTGCAACCGGCTAATAAAGCGCTCGTGGCAATTAACAGGCCGAGTGAGAGCGACGAAATAGGGTGTAGTTTCATCAGATTTACCTATGAGTAATGATGTAAGTTATTAATATTAATCAGAAACTCTAAAGTGTTAATGTGACTGAAAAAGCCTATTTGTATGACATAAACAAGAATATATACCGTTTGCACGACGATTATCTAAGGCACGCTAGCTTGCGATAAACTGCCTTAGACAGAGGACGGTCGGGATATATGCACAGTGTTGCTTTAGATGTGAGCATTGACTCCACTGAGCGAGTCGATGAAACTGGCATGAATATTTTCATCTTGGCGATCTTTCTGGGCCGAAATCAAGTACACTGCGCTCCTTTTGTTTTATGATGAGCGTTTGGTTCGCTTGATAAGACAAACGTGACAAGCATCATTTAGGAAATAGAGCAGAATGAGCAAGGGCAAAAAATACGATTTTCGCGTGACACAGGGCGACAACGGTTGGAAAACTGAAATCACTCGTCGCATGACATCAACTAAAACAGTTGTGTCTAAGAGCCATGATGGCTTTGCGACTGAAGCCGAAGCGCAAGCGTGGGGCTTAACTGAATTACAAGTGTTTTTAGGCACGTTAACTGAGCGCAATAAACGTCGTTCAGAGAAACAAGCTAAAGCAAAATTAGCCGCTGCATTAGCGGCTGAAGCGGCAACTGATGCCGAAGATCTTGATGAAGATGATTTCGACGAAGAGTAACACTCATTCGTTTAACCTTGTCTTATCAAGCCAGTGTGACTGTTAGGGCGCGCATAACGCGTTCTGAAACGTCACTCTGGCGATGAACAGCAAAAGGCAGATCTTAAGATCTGCCTTTTGTGATTTTGTCGCTCGCGAAACTGTGCATATCAATTCATTTCATCCTATTTCCTCGTTTATCTTCATACACTCTGTTCGGCTGGACTGATCTACTGATGCTGTCATTAGCTTGTTTTTATCGCATTTAGCCGGGATTACGTACCCTATACCATTAATAATTAACGATAACTATTATCATTTGATTTACTTAGATGCTGCTCTGTGCTCATATGTAAGGAATTCGAACGCACGTTTAACTTTATCAAGGTAAGGGAACTCCTATGAAACTACTTCAATCCAGTTTATTGCTGTGTTTGTCGGCTTCGGCAACCCTGAGTTATGGCCAAGCCTTAGATGGAGAGGCGTTACGCTTACTACAAGCGTCGCTAAAGGATTCGACTTTGGATGCACAAGCGCAGTTAACCAATACTAAACGGGCATTGGCGTTAGATTTAAGCCATCAATATGCGCAGCTCGCGCCTATCTTACAGACTGAAATAAACCAGTATCAGTTAGCAGTGAATGCCGATGACATTCTGTCTCAGCGTAGGCTCAATGATAATGTGATCATCAAAGCCGATGCATCAATTCGCCGAGTGAAGGGCTTAAGTGCCAAAGCGGATTCTCTGGTGCAAGTGCGCCTGGCAGATGAAGCCATGTTGACCCCATGGCAGCAAGGTGAGTCTCCTTTATTTGCCTATGAGCCCGATGGTGACGAGAGTCAGTGGGATTATATTGAAGCCTTTGATATTCATGGGCAAGTGCATCAATTAGACGTGTATAACCTGCCGCAGCAGCCAGTGTTTGTGGTCGGTATCGATAGTAAAAAAGCCTTTGTGGCTGGCTTAGAGGTGATGCGGGCGACATTTGCCGAGGCGCAGTCAGCGAAAAAAGAGGGCGCACTACTGAGCCGTGCGCAAACACAGGCGGTGGCAGACAAGCCTATTTCAACCACAGTGATCAAACAGATATCCTTGAAGGATGACCATGAGCCGTGGATTTCTGGTCGTGCCGAAATTTACGGCATAGTGACTGGGGTTGATCCAAGCCGTGAAGAGCCTGTGCTCGATATCGTCGAAATGCCCTATTTAGATTATGCGGATACGACCTATTATCCGAATCAAATCATCATACATTGGGAGCGTTATCGTTGGGCGGCTGCGGACATGATCTTAATGGAGCATGACGATGGTACTAACTATAAAGTGTTGGCCACTAAGCTGTTGGAAGCGGCGGAGCAGATCTTAAAGTCGATCCCCGATCCTGAAGCTCAGGGTTATGCGCTGATCCCGCAAATCACCAATGGTATTTTAAGTGTAATGCCGGATGCTTGGTTCACCAATGACGATGACTTTGTCGATGTGTATTACACCTTACAGGAAGGGGGTGAATATCCTAACTTGAACGGCGCTAACGGTAATGCGACGACGAGCTTTGCGCCATTAGTCATCCAACCAAGACCATGATGGATTAGTGCGGCTAAATGCAATGGCTGAAATGTAAAAGCGGATCCTAAGATCCGCTTTTTTGTTTTTATCACTTAACGTTAGGCTAAGCCATTCACCTTAAGCTTTTAACTTGAAACTGCCTTGCATAATCGCCCAGTGACCTGGGAAGCTGCAGAAGAATTGGTAGGCTTCGGTGGCGCTCATACCGGCAGTGCTAAAGGTGATAGACGTTGATTCGCCACCGCCCACTAAATCTGTGTGTGCGATAACGCGCGTATCACCGGCTTTGACATAGGCTGCATCAGGACCGGCGCTCATACCTTCGGTCGCTACGGCTGACATATCGGCTGCCTTAGTTAATACCCAGTTATGGCCCATGGCTGCTTTTGGCAAAGTGCCTGAGTGGGTTAAGGTTAAGGTCACTTCTTTACAGCTTGCAGGTACAGACAGCTCTTTAGTGTCAAATTGCATTGCATCAGTGGCGGCAATTTTCAGTTCACATTCGTTGGCACTCGCTTGGCTAGCGAATAATAATCCTAGGCCGATTAGGCTAGTGCTGGTCACGTTACGTAAAGCTGTGCTTTTTGCTTTCATCTGGTACTTCCTTATTTGAACAAGGGTAGCCGAGCCGTTTTGACTCGGACATGCACCTGCTAGCATAAGCAATCTTCATTAAATGGGAATGAAATCAGCGTGTAAATTATGTATATGCAACTTTAGGTTGAAAGCTTGCATCGTTATTGGCGGCAAAATTGTTAGCGGTAAACATAGGTGAGTACTTATTTGGAGTGAACTAAGTACTCAGGAACTATTATTTATGTGTTTGATTTATAAATTATAATTTTTTGTTCTAACGCAGGGCGTCTACTTCAGAACGTCTTACGTTTTTAGTACGAAAGCTCCTGTCGATAGGGAATCGCACGTTGTGCGCCTGGGCGAGTGACAGTAATGGCACTGGCTGCATTGGCAAATCCCACGGCTGCAGCAATCGACATGCCCTCGCTTAAGCCCACAACTAAGGCGCCATTGAAGGTATCCCCTGCGGCGACTGTGTCTATGGCCTGCACTTCAAACGCAGGTATTAGCCCATTAAAACCTGGGCTGCTGATAAATGCGCCACGGCTACCTAAGGTAATGACCACAATCTTTACTCCCTGCTGGTGGAGAAGTTGCGCTGCCATGTGTGCATCATCAATATGGTTGATCTCAACTCCCGTTAAGGCTTCTGCTTCGGTTTCATTGGGGGTAATAATATCTACCCACTTGAGTACATCTTGGCCAAGTGCCGTCGCTGGAGCAGGATTTAGTACAGTCGTCACGCCAAGATTCTTGGCTATTTGCAGCGCCTTTGCCACTGTGGCAGCGGGCGTTTCCAATTGTGCTAACAAGTACTCCGCATTAGCAAACAGAGCGTAATGAGCTTCTAAGTCATCGGGTGAAAGGCTGGCGTTGGCACCTGCGGCAACGCCAATCGTATTCTCACCGTTATCACCGATAAAAATCATGGCAGTGCCTGTGCTCAGTCCGGCTATTTGGCGGATCCCTTCCGCACTGATGCCATCTTTCATCCAGCTTTGACGCATATCATCGCCGATACTGTCTTGGCCGAGATGGCAGATAAAATCAGTGCGTGAACCTGATTTGGCTAAGCGCGCGCAGGCGACGGCTTGATTGGCCCCTTTGCCGCCCTGTTCGAGGCGGTAATCTCGGCTCATTAAGGTTTGCCCTGCAGCGGGCAGGTACTCAAATTTCATCACATGGTCGGCATTTGCACTGCCGATAACGAGTATCTGGCTCATAGAAGACTCACTGTCATTTTTATCTGCGATTGAGATAAGTTGCATCATAGACGCGTAAACTGTCTACCAGTAAATCGACAAAGCCTTGCCTATCGATCCCAAACAGCACAGTCGCATTGGCGGCTTTACCTGTTAACTGATAGCGATCGACCACTGTCATGCCTAAGGTCAACTCACTTTGGGTTTCAATACTTACCCAGCAATCTTGCGCCTCAAATAGCTCAGGTTTAAGCAACCAAGCGATAGTGCAGGGGTCGTGCAATGGCGCACCAATAAAGCCCCATTTAGGATCTCTGTGGTAAATCATAAAGAAATCCAATAATTCGGCGACGCACTGAGCAATTGGATTTTGAATCGCGCGAATGCGTTCTATGTCTTCATCCATGATTTGTGCCTGATGAGTCACATCGAGCCCACACATAGTGATGGGAATACCGGATTTAAAGACAATATCGGCGGCTTCGGGGTCGACAAAAATATTAAACTCGGCGGCTGGTGTCCAATTGCCGACACCGGCTGCACCGCCCATTAGCACTATGCGTTCGATCTTGGCGTGTAATTCGTGGTGGCTGGCGAGCAAAAGCGCGATATTGGTGAGTGGTCCTGTGGGAATTAAGGTTACTGGCTGATGACTTTGGCGAATTTGCTGCGCCATTAATTCAACTGCGGTAATGGCTTGAGGACTAAAACTTGGATTAGGCAATGCAGGGCCGTCGAGTCCGGTTTCACCATGGACATTGTCGGCAATGATTAATTCGCGAGCTAATGGCTTGACGGCGCCGCCAGCGACAGGAATATCACTGCGATTTAATAAGGTTAAGATCCGCAGGGTATTATTGAGCGTTTTATCCGGCGTTTGGTTACCGGCGCTGGTGGTGACGGCCAGTGGAACCAGCTCTGGATGGGCGAGAGCTAAAATGAGCGCAATAGCGTCGTCATGGCCGGGATCGCAATCCAGAATAATAGGGCGAGTCATACTGTTACTCCTTTAAACAGCGGTGATGGGGGCTTAGAATAGCATGCCATCAGTTAGGCGCTAGCCTGTGTAGGGGACTTGCAGAGTAAACTGTGAGCATTTTCGTCTTTTTATCAACAAGCTGCTAGAATTCTGCCCATTTTTGACATTAGGCGATGTTAGGTAAATCCATTCTCGCTCTGTCCGCTGCACAACATTGAATGACATCTCCAAGCAAATATAAGGAAATAAGTAATGCTCACTCATCGAATCACTTGGCCTAAGGTTTTACTCGTGGGCATGGTTGCCATGCAGATCTCTGGTTGTAGCGATCCTCAACCTATGGCCGTTGTGGAAAGTAATAACGAGTCATTGCTACAGTTTGATAACGGTAAACTCATCCAATTTAAGGAAAATCCGAGTCCACAGTATCGCCATATTCCCTGTGATTTACCCGCAGTCGAGACTGTGGTCACCAACAGTTCGGCCTTTGCGGCGTTAACACAATCTGGTGAGGTGATCACTTGGGGTGGCAGTTATGCTGGCGGTGATAGCCGCGAGGTGACGGAGCAGCTTAAGCAAGTTAAGCAAATCGTCCCAGTTAAGGACGGGTTTGCCGCGCTACGTCAAGATGGCACTGTGGTTTACTGGGGTAATGTGGGGAAATTGAGCCTCGACAAAGCCCTGCAAAACCGCATGACCAATATTACCAAGTTGTTCGCTAATCAAGAGGCCATTGCGGCCCTTGATGCTAATGGCAAGGTACACACTTGGGGTTATGGCCCCTACGGCGGCAATAGCTTACATGTGCAGGATCAATTAGTTGATGTTGTCGATATCTTTGCCAGAGGTCGCAGTTTTGTCGCCCTCAAAAAAGAAGGTAGCGCGGTGATTTGGGGGCAGGTTGAAGAGTCGACCAATATGAAAAAGTTACTCCCGCAGCTTACGGATGTGGCGAAGATCGAATATTTTCAACACACCTATGCCGCCTTGAAAAAGGACGGCACTGTGGTGAGTTGGGGTTGGCGCAGTGATGCTTACTCGATCCGCAGCGCCTTAAAGGATGTGGCGAGTATGACGGCAAACAATTGTGCCTTTGCGATTTTAAGTCCTACGGGGGATGCGCATTTTTGGGGCGATGGGATTAACTGTGGTGTCGATTGGATTCAAAAAACCGATATCACAGGGGTAAAAGAGATTATCAGCATCGGCTCAGGCTTTTTATTACTGCGGGATAAGGCCGTGCCGCAAATTGTAGCCGACGATACTGATTACGCTCATATGTTTGGGTTTCACTATGCCCAAGAGATTCTTGATAAATATTGGCAGGAAGGCAGCGTCATTACTCGAGGGCCTGCCTCCTTTGTGTTTACCCGTCCCGATGGCAAAGTGGTACCTGTTGGTTATCGCGCCAACCGTGAAAATGTGGAAAAGTTGATTGCACGTATTCCGCGACTCACTTGGTTAGATGGCGCAAATGACGGTTATGTTGGCATCAGCGAAAATGGGGAGCTGGTCTCTTGGTCGATGAATTTGCCAATGTTCGACAAGTCGCCAGTGCAACCTGCTGACTCGTTAGTGATTAAACCGCTGGATTTTACCCCCGTTGCCCAATGCGAAACCCCTGAGCAGCGTCAGGCGATTTTGAGCAAAGACAGACCAAAACCTGCGGCAAAAAACTGGGATGGTGTTTTCTAGCTCATGTGAGTTTTCTCGCTAATCTGAGATTAATGGACTTTCATCCGTATAGACGTCTATAATGCGCGCGCTCAGGTCTGATATGCTCTGAGCCTTGTTGGGCGTTAACAGATTGTACGCCCTTTGAACCTAATTTTGAGTCAACCTTCTGTGGTGCTTACGATGATAGTGTCGTGAGATAATCGGGAAGCCAGTGAAATTCTGGCACTGCCCCCGCAACGGTAAAAGGTGAGAGAAGACCGCGTTTGATTGGTGTGTTCAAGACTGAACCCGAAAGTCAGAATGTAAAAGGTCAGTCTCGCGTTAATCTAACTTTTAATGGATTAACATAGCCTAAGTCCGGAGACCGGCCCTGAAGGTGTTTTTGAGATTTCGGTGGGCAGATCTCAAAATGCGATAATCACCGTCAGTATTTACGACTGAATTAACGGTATCGTGGCGTCAATGCCCCGTTTTCCTTGCAGGAGTTAAAGGTAAAATGGGAACAAATCCAACAAAAATCGCGCTGCTGATCGGCAGCCTTTGCAGTTTTTCAATTATCGCGCCCGTTATGGCGGCTGACGATACCAGCACAGCTAAAGTCGACGAGCATCTTGTCGTGATCGGCCGCTCTGATAAGACCCCGTTAAATATTGCCGCCAATGTGAATGTGATTGATGCCGCGGCTATTGAAATGAGTGGCGCGACTAATTTGACCGACGTCTTACGTGGTCAAAGCGGTATTCAAATTTCGGATAACAATATTGGAACTAGCTTTGCGATGCGCGGTTTTAGCGCCAGCACTGCCGTTAATAACACGCTGATTTTACTTGATGGTCGTCGTCTCAATAATATCGATATCGCCGCACCTAGCCTTAATGCCATTCCGCTTAATCAAGTGGATCGTATCGAAATTTTATCGGGTAGTGCGGGTGTACTTTATGGTGACCAAGCCGTGGGCGGGGTGATTAATATTGTCACTAAGTCCCCTGAAAATACTGGCGGCAGCGTGCAGTTATCCGGCGGCAGTTTTGATACCTATGAAGGTCGTGGTGATGTGTCTGGCGCGATCAACAAAGATTGGCGTTACTTTTTCACCGGTAGTTACAACCAAGGTGACAACTATCGCCAGCATAATGCCAACGAAACCGGCTCTATTCTTGGCCGCATTCAATATAAAACAGCCACAGACTCGTTCTTTGTTGAAACCAGCTACTACGATAGCGATCGTGAAAATCCGGGCTCGCTTACTGAAAAGCAATTTAAAGACGATCCCCGTGCTTCATCAAATAAGGTAGAGTATGCCCACGAGATGACCACTGCGGCGCGAACGGGTTACCAGCATCAGCTTAATCAAAACTGGGCGCTGGCGGCGGATTTAGATTACAGCGATACCTTAGTGTCTTCTCTTAATTGGGGGGCGAACAGCCATAACACACGCTCACTGTTAATGTTTAGCCCTAAAGCGTTAGCGAATTACAGTACCCGTCAAGGCGAGCTAAGCCTAGTCACAGGTTTAGACATCAGCCGTGGTAAGGCTGATTTTGACACTATGGCGCGCAGTAATGTGCAGCAAATGCAAAGCGCCTATCTACAAGCTACAGTGCCTTTAAGTCATACTTTAAGTTACGTTGTGGGTGGTCGTTATGCACGAGTGACCGATGAGTTAGTCGATGGCAATGTCTATCCTAATGGCATGGATTTAGACGAAAATGCCCACGCATTCGAACTGGGTTTAAATTACCGCCCAACTGCGGAGCACAGACTCTATGTGCGCGCTGATGATAACTTCCGTTTTGCTAAAGTGGATGAGCAAGCTTATACATCGCCGGGCGTATTTGGCTTAAAGCCGCAAACAGGCCGTTCCTATGAGGCGGGTTGGGATTGGGCTGTCGCTAGTCAAACCCTACGAGTCAGCCTATATCGTCTCGATTTAGAGGATGAAATTGTTTATGACTCGAGTGCAGTTAAACCCATAGGTGGAAATTTCAACGGTGCAAACGTTAATGCCGACGCTTCTCGTCGTTATGGCGCGGGTGCCGATTGGGATTGGCAGATCACTAAAGCGCTGCAGTTAGGGCTGGAATATAACTATACCGACGCCGAATTTACCGATGGTGCTAACGATGGCAAAGAGCTGTCTTGGGTGGCAAAACACACGGGACGCGGTTATGTCAGCATGGATTTTGCTGAGCATTTCCAAGTATTTGCCGAAGCTATCTACACGGGTGATCGTTTTATCGAAGGCGATAACGCTAATCAAGGTGATAAGCTAGCAAGTTACGTGCTTGGTAATTTAGCCTTGAATTATAATCGTGATGCTTGGCTTGCCAGTCTGCGTATCGATAATGTATTCGATAAAGATTATGTTAGCGCAGGCTATTATGGTGGTGGAACATATAATGGTTATTACTCAGGTCGAGGCCGTGATATTCGTTTCACTGTGGGCTACCGCTTCTAAATATTAATGAGCTATCTAATAACAAAGCCAGACTCAGTCTGGCTTTTTAGTTTTTACGCTGAGTTCAAAGAATAAATCTTAAAATAGGTATAGTCTTGAATATCGTTTTAGTAGAGTGGTTTAATTGTCGTTATCTATAGTGTTAGCGGGCAGTCATCACTAAATAGGAGTAATTTATATTTTACTCTGCTGTTTATGGCTGAAATTCTTAGTATTTTAGGTATGATGTGAGCTGTAACCGAATCATCTTATTGTTAATAAACAGGTGTAAAGTGTCTTATGACTGATCTTGAGCAACAGGTTTTTACTCAAGTTAGAGCTATCATAGCGAACGAAGAGCAAGTGATTGGCCGCCGAGGGATTCTAATTCCACTCAAAAAAGCGATCCTTGCTGAAGGCGACATTCGTAATGTGATTGACATTATCTCGAGCGATCCCGCATTGGCAGCGCACATGCTTATGCGCAGTAATTCCGCACAGGCTGCTGTAGTGGAAAATCACAAAACTCGTTCGTTGAAAGAAGCTTTGATCCGCTTAGGTCAAGTTAATATCTATCGCTACGCCTTTACGTTCTATTTAAAAGAACGCCTCGATGAACTGCCACAGCCCTATAAAAAGTTGGTCCAAGGTTATTGGAAGCTGACTGAAGATATTGCAACGGATGCGGTAGATAGCTTAGCGGATATGGAAGGTGTGGAGGTTGATGCTGACGAAGTACAAACCTTAGCTCTGTTCAGTGTGTTCGGCCAAATTATCGCACTGACCGCATTTGCCTATTTAAATGCTAATGCCGAACAGTCATTTCCTTTAAGTGTGATTAAGTCATTGATTGATAATCAACAACAGACCTTAACCATCGAAGCGTTCGAGGCGTTAGATCTCGATCAGGATCTGCGTCAAGAGTTTATGATCGCCCATAATTTGCGTCAGACCCGTAATCCTAATTCATCAGGGTTGATACTGCGCCGTGTCTTGTCTATGCGTGGATTGTTGATGAATCCGCTGTAATTTGTCGATGCTATGAAATAGTCATTTGACTCAATAAACAAGCCTGCATTCGCAGGCTTTTTACTCTATGTCACCCGCATTAATTCGTCTTCTGCTGGCGGGATAAACCTTCCCTTGCCACTAGTTGTAACCAATTTTGGATCAATGCAGAGTTAGCACTGTGGCGGCGATAGGCACCAAATAGCGGTCGTTTTAGACCTTCTTGGCCGAGTTTCACCGTAGCGAGACTCAGTCCATGTCCTTCATTAATCGACCAACTTGGCAGTGCGGCTATGCCGTCTTTACAGGCGATGCGTTGCAATAACATCATGGTTAAATCACAGGTTTTTTGCTCGCCTGCCTCTATGCCCGCAGGCTCTAAAAAGTGGCGATAAATATCTAAACGCGTCAACGGCACTGGATAACTGATAATAGGCAAGTGTGCTAATTGCTTAGGGGTGACATAGGCTTCTTTCGCTAAAGGATGATCCTTAGCAACCACTAACTTCACTTCAAAATCAAACAAATGCTGGTAGGCGAGTGAATGCCCAGGCACAGGATCTGAGGTTAATACAATATCCAGTTCACCCATTTCTAAGGCATTGAGCGAGTCGAACAGGTGACGGCTCGACAAGTCTAACTCGGCTGCCGGATGATCTTGCCTAAATTGCTCCATTACAGGCATTAACCAGCGAAAACAGCTATGGCACTCAATGCCGACTCGCAACTGATTGGTTTCGGTTTCCAGCCCATTCTTCAAATCTGTCTCGGTTTCTAACACCTTAGGCAAAATCTCTTCAGCCAGATGCAGCAGGCGTGCACCTTCTTGGGTGAATGACAGTGGTTTACTCTTACGCACAAAAATGGGCGAGTTAATCCTTTGCTCCAACTCCTTAATCTGGTGTGAGAGGGCGGATTGAGTGACAAAACGTTTTTTGGCTGCGCCCGCCAAACTGCCGCTTTCTTTCAGGGCCATTAAGGTTCGCAGGTGTCTTAGTTCGATCATGTTCACTCCAAGTGAATTTCGCTCATGTTGTGCTTGAAATCAATTCGGTTGCTGGAATAGAGACTAACACAATAAACTTCTAGACGTCCAGACGCCCATTGTTATTTATCAAGGCTGAAGTGCTGAAAAGTGCCAAGAGAAAACAATCTGGTGGGTGCAAGTGCCGAATGTGGCTTATCTCAAATAAAGGAAGATAGAGTATGCAATTAAATAGTCTTGGGTTTCCCCGTATTGGGCGTCGTCGTGAATTGAAATTTGCCTTAGAAAAATACTGGCGTGGTGAGAGCACTCAGGCACAATTACGTGAAGTGGCGAGTGAACTTCGCCACACCCATTGGCAGTGGCAAGCTGCTGCGGGCATTGAGCAAGTTCCCGTAGGTGATTTTGCCTTTTATGATCAAGTGCTGACCTTAAGCGCGACTTTAAATGCCATTCCTGAGCGTCATCGTGGTGAAGGGGCAATCGATCTCGATACTTTATTCCGTGTTGCCCGCGGCAGAGCGCCAACGGGCCAAGATGCGCCAGCCTCTGAAATGACCAAGTATTTCAATACTAACTATCACTATCTGGTACCTGAGCTCAGCCAAAACCAAGTGTTTTCGATTGCCTATGAGCAATTTTTCGATGAAGTCAGCGAAGCGCAGTCCTTAGGTTATAAAGCAAAACCTGTGCTACTCGGCCCTGTTAGCTACTTGTACCTAGCTAAAACTGTGGGCCAAGAGTTTGATAAGTTAAGTTTATTACCCAATTTATTAACTGCTTATGCTGACATTTTGGCGCGTTTTGCTGCTCAGGGAGTGCAATGGGTACAGCTCGATGAGCCCATTCTCGCATTGGAATTGGATGGTGAATGGCAAGCGGCGATCACTGAGGCGTATCAAGCCCTCAGCATTACGAAGGTGAAGATCCTTCTTACCAGTTATTACGGCGGTATCACACACCATCAAGCGCTGGTATCGGCCTTGCCGGTCGCGGGGTTGCATGTCGATTTAGTCACAGCGCCGGATCAATTGGCAGTCTTTGCCAATGCGCTTGGTCAAGATCAAATTTTGTCGGTGGGTGTGGTCAATGGCCGCAACGTGTGGGCGGCAGAGGCGGATTTAATTGCCGAACGCATAGGCGCGGTTGCCCGTGATCTCGGAGATCGCTTGTGGATCGGTACTTCTTGCTCACTCCTGCACAGCCCTGTGGATTTAGAGGTGGAAGCCACACTTGAGCCTGCGCTGCGTCAACAACTCGCGTTTGCGAAGCAAAAATTACTCGAACTGGCCAATGTGCGCCAATTGCTACTGGCACCTGAATCGGCCGCGGTAAAAGAGATTGTGCAAACCTGTTTGGCACGCCGTGAGACGAAAGCGCAGGCCGCCGACAGTCAAGTGATTGCCCGCGTTGCCGCGTTGACATCTGCCGACTATGAGCGCGTCAGTGATTTCAGCGTACGCCAAGCAGTGCAGCAGCAGAAATACCGTTTACCTCTGTTGCCGACCACCACCATTGGCTCCTTCCCACAAACACCGGCAATCCGTGGACTACGCAGTCGTTGGCGCAAGGGCGATCTGAGTGATGCACAATATACAGAGCAATTGCAGCAAGTCACCCGCGATACTATCGACCGCCAGCTTAAACTCGGTATCGATGTACTGGTTCATGGTGAGGCCGAGCGCAACGATATGGTGGAATACTTTGGTGAGCAGCTTGCGGGCGTTGGCTTTACCAAAAATGGTTGGGTGCAAAGTTATGGTTCACGCTGTGTTAAGCCACCGTTGATCTATGGTGATGTTAGTCGTCCAAAGGCGATGACGGTTGATTGGGCCGAGTTTGCCCAAAGTCTCACCGACAAGCCTGTAAAAGGCATGCTGACTGGCCCTGTGACGATTCTGCATTGGTCATTCGCCCGTGAAGATATCGGCCGCGATGTGATTGCGACTCAGCTGGCGCTGGCGATTCGTGATGAAGTGGTGGACTTACAAAATGCCGGTATTGGCATTATACAAATCGATGAGCCCGCCTTCCGTGAAGGTCTGCCATTAAAACAAAGTGAGTGGCAAACCTATTTAGATTGGGCGGTTAATGCCTTTAAACTCAGCGCTGCTGGCGTGACTGATGAGACTCAAATCCACACCCACATGTGTTACAGCGAGTTTAACGACACGATTGCTGCGATTGCCGCCATGGATGCCGATGTGATTACTATCGAGACTTCGCGTTCACGGATGGAGTTACTCAACGCCTTTGAAGATTTTGAATATCCAAATGAAATTGGCCCAGGAGTGTATGACATTCATTCGCCAAACACCCCAAGTGTGGAGGCCATGGTGCACTTAATCGAGAAAGCGGCGCAAAAAGTGCCCGTACGTCAGCTATGGGTTAATCCAGATTGCGGCCTAAAAACCCGTACTTGGGATGAAGTTGAACCCGCACTGAAAAACATGGTCGATGCCACGCGAGAACTACGTCGCCGCCTTGGTTAATATTATGCTTGAGTGAAATATTTTTTTACTGCGTTTATTGAGTTAGTAACAGCGGATGCTTATGCATCCGTTGTTTATTGCTTGCCGATTGACTTAAGCATCTCGCGGTAAGCCTTTTTCGATAATGCGCACCATGCGCTCGGTTTTGCGGCGGGCTTTTTGTTGTTCAGTTGTGGTGCTTTCAGCAAGGCGCGATTGCTGGGCATTAAGCGCCCATTCAATATGCTCACGCACTATCTCATCGATATCTTCGCTGTGATTGCGGGCGTTAAGTGCGGCAATAATGCTTGGGCTTGCGGGAGCGTTACCCAGTGCTACTGCAATATTACGTAGCCAACGTTTATGCCCAATGCGGCGAATGGCGCTGCCTTCAGTTTGTTTAAGAAACTCGGCCTCGCTCCAAGCAAAAAGGCTGAGAAGGTCAGGCTGCTTTAACTGCGGACGAATATGAAAGTCAGTTTCTTCAGTCAGCGGCGCTTGGCGATTGATGGGACACGCGAGTTGGCAATCATCGCAACCATAGATGCGATTGCCCATGAGTGGCCTAAATTCTTCGGGAATAGCGCCCTGCAGCTCAATGGTGAGATAGGAAATACAGCGTCTGCCATCGACCACATAAGGTTCTACGATTGCACCCGTTGGGCAGGAGGTAATGCAGGCGACACAAGTGTTACAGCCTTCTTGAATGGGAATATCCACAGGCAGAGGCAAATTGATCAGTAGCTCACCTAAAAAGAACCAACTGCCAGCCTCATGGTTGAGTATGAGTGAGTGTTTACCTGTCCAGCCTATACCGGCTTTTTCGGCTAAGGGGCGCTCAAGTACAGGGGCTGAGTCAACAAAGGGGCGAAAGTCAGCGGAATCGAAACCGAGAGCAACTAACTCTGCACTGATTTGATCTCCCAGCTTTTTAAGCCGAGCGCGGATCAACTTGTGATAGTCGCGACCTCCGGCATAACGGGAAATATAACCTAAGTTGGGATCGGTGAGATTCGTTGCAAAGCCAGCTTCGGGTGGCAAATAGTCCATCCGTACGGAGATCACCCGCACTGTGCCCGGATGCAGTTCTTGCGGGCGAGCGCGCATCATGCCATGGGTGGCCATATAGGCCATTTCGCCATGAAAACCTTTGTCTAGCCATGCTTGGAGTTTGGCTTCTTCAGCGGTTAAATCCGTATCGCAAATGCCAACCTGCGCAAATCCGAGTGCTTTTCCCCACGTTTTAATTTGCAGAGCGAGCCGCGACAGCATGCTGGCATAGGATTGGCTTGGGGTTTGATTGGCTAAAGTTGACATGAATTGATGGCAGCGAGGCTCTTGGCTAGGTGGCAATATGATAGCAGTTTTCACTTATTGAGGACGAGTTTACTCAGAAGGGGGCGTGAGGCGATATTTTCTTTGGGGTATTTGTTTATTTGCTGTTGGGATTGAGTCTATGATTAGGTCTAATGTTTATCGTTTGGTATTCGTATGCTGAGTGCGTTTCCCCTTAGGGCGTGTTTTCTTGCGATGAGCTTATTAGGCCTGATGCCTAATCTTGTTTTTGCGGCGCCTGACAAGTTGAAATTGGTGACCGAAGCTTGGCCTCCCATGAGTTACGAGCAAAATGGTGTGCCGCAAGGTTTTGCGGTGGACTTAGTCAATACCTTGCAATCAAGACTGGGTCAGAGTGAAAAAATCGATGTGTTACCTTGGGCTCGGGCGTATTCGATTGCCAATACCTCAGCGAACGTTTTACTTTTTGCTACGTCAATTAATGATGAGCGAGCTGAGCAGTTTGATTTTATCGGTCCTATTGCGACCAGCAAAATTGCATTGTACGCAAGGACGGCAGATCCCATCGCTCTCGATCAACTTGCTGAACTTCAATCGACAGATATTGTAGGGGTTTATCGGGAATCGGCGGGAGCGCAGTTGCTACAACAAGCGGGCGTGGATAATTTGCTGGTGGCGAGTTTTCCGCAGCAATCGGCGAAGCAGTTGCTGTTTTCTCGAATTCGTTTTTGGTGCCAGGCGGATCTTGCGGTAAAGCAGATACTCGAAGAAGTGGGTGCGAGTGAGACAGATATCCGCCAAGTGTTTGTAGTATCGGAGATTAATCTCTATTTAGCTTTTTCTAAAGGGACATCGGCGGCAACCGTTATCAGTTGGCAAACAGAGCTTGAGAAAATGAAAGACTCAGGTGAATTTAGTCGTTTGTATCAGACATGGTTTGGCACTTTGCCACCGCCATTACAACATCAAGTGTTTTGGCATAAGGCCGTTTAATTCTCTCTTAAAGCCTCATTCTTGGCTGATTTCACACAATTTCTGCCCGCATTTTTAGCCTCATAAAGAGCATTGTCGGCCCGCTTTAGCAAGGTGGCAAAATCTTTATCTTGATATGCATCTTCCGTATTATTTTGTGGTTCTAAAGTGGCGACACCAGCACTAACGGTCAATTTGAGTTCTGCTGGTAAATTCTGTGCGCTAAGGCGGCTAATATGGTTCTGCAATTGATGCGCCAGCGCTAACGCACCTGTGGCATCAGTGTTAGGCAATAGGATTAAAAACTCTTCACCACCGATGCGGCCAACGAGGTCTTTATTACCCGATAAGGCTCGGCCTGCATTTGCAATGGTCATAAGGGCGCGATCGCCTAATTCATGGCCGAAGTTATCGTTGATTTTTTGAAGTGATCCGCATCAAAAATAATCACTGAAAAAGGGCTTTGATGTTTTAAGGCTTGCTGAAAATATTTTGCGGCTTGGGCATAAATATGCCGACGATTAGGGAGTTTGGTAAGATAATCCGTGAGGGCAATAACTTGCAGTTGGCGATTTCTATGTACTTGTTTATAAGCGAATATAGACACTATCGTCAGGATAAAGCCCGCTAGTAATAGGATAATGTGTTGCAGTGATTTGTTCTTTTCGAGTAGCGCGAGCTCTTGTTCTTTAAGGTTTTGGTTTTCAATCAAGCGTTGATTTTCAGATTCAATCCGACTGGTATCAAACTTGACCTTTAATTCTGTCGTATGATGGGAGAGAGAATTGCCATCGACTTTTTTTGTTAGGGTAACAAATTTTTGCAGCGCTCCGTAGGCGGCAGATAAATCATTCATAGCCACATATATGTTACTTTTAAGCTGCAGCAGTTGAGTGAGTCCCCGATTATTCTGCAGAGTGCGAAAGGCTTTTTCCCCTAGCTCAAGTTCGGTAAGCGCCTCTTTATAGCGAGCTTGTTGAAACTTTATATCGGCCATAAAAAGCTTCATGAAGCTGTAATCGGTCAGATCTTTTTCATTAATAACAGTATCGGCTTCGATTAAATACTTTTCGGCTTCGGTCAGACGATTGAGTTTGATTAAGCTGTAGGCAATATTCGTTGCCATAGTTGCTGCCACTTTTTCCTGCTGATGTTCCTTGAAGTATTGATAACTTACTAAGAAATTATCTACGGCCTGTTGATGTTCACCGAGTTCATCTAAGGCAAGGCCAATGTCCGAGTTGACATACATTGCCTGTTCTTGGTTATTGTTTTTTAGATAGAGAGCTTTGAGTTTGGTGTAATAGCGGATTGCACTTTGGGGATCGCCATAACGTCTAAAACTGGTAGCAACATCGGCAAGGTTAATGTTAGCCCAACCGCTTAAATTGAGTGATTCATAGAGATCTTGCGCAGTGACGAGATCGTCTAATGCCGCAGAAAAATCGCCAATATAAGAGTAAAGTGCGCCGCGAATGCTGCGCGAGTCGGCTATTAGCTTAAGGTCTTCATGCTCATAGGCACGTTTAACACTGAGATTATAACCTTCCATCGCGCCATCCATATCACCACTTAATTGCAGAAACCAAGAGTGGCAGAGCGTGAGGTCGGTAATGAAATGGGGAGAGGCGGTTGGCGGAATATTGCTCAGTGCTTGGTTAGTATTTTTAAGTGCCAGTGCAATAGCTGTGTCGTTTTCTGTATTCTGATCCCAGCATTTAAGCAGTTGCAGCTTTTCATGACGGGTGACATCGTCAGTCGAAATTAGTTTGCTTAATAACACTAGATTGCTTTCGATTTCTTCACGGGTCATAGGGACGCCGCTTTCAAATCTTGCAAATATTTTATCAACCTGAGTCTTTTCTTCTGCCATAGCGTTGCTAAGCGGCAGTAGAAGCAGCAATAAGGAGAATGATAAATACCTAAGTTGATGTAGCAAAAAAGATTCCTGTTCGCATTAAAATCAATAGCTAATTATTAGCTTAGCATAACTTGTTTGTTCATTTTTAATATAGATGTATAGCAATTTTGCATTCGGTTAATGATCAAGGTATAAACTCCGCCTTGGTTATTATCCCACAAAGGAATCACCCTTGAAGAAATTACTCTGTGCTGCATTATTCATGATGAGTGGCACTAGTTGGGCAGGCTCAGATTTAGAAACCTCTGGCGATGTATTGCATTTATTATTACCCGCTACTGCGATGGGTGCGACCTTGTTTTATGAAGAGGGTTATGATGGTAGTTGGCAGTTAATTCAGGCAGCGGTGTCGAGTCGGTTAATTGTTGAAGGTCTTAAGTATGGTGTGAGTAAAGACAGGCCAGACGATAGTGGCGATGATTCGTTTCCATCGGGTCATACCTCTGACAGCTTTATGGCGGCGACGTTTATTCAGCAGCGCTATGGTTGGCAATATGGTTTACCTGCCTATGTTGCCGCATCTTATGTGGGCTATACCCGAGTGGCGAGCGACCAACATTACCTCGAGGATGTGTTAGCTGGTGCGGCGATTGGAGCGCTGGCGGGTTGGTATTTTACTCAACCCTATGAGGGGATTACAGTTACGCCGATTGCGGGTAACGGCGTTTATGGTTTATATGTGAGTGGCCAGTTTTAAGTCTATTTTTGGGATGCGAATCGAGATTTTTATGAGCGAATTATCAGCTGTTTACCGCGAAACTGCCGAGCAGATTTCTTACAATGTTGCGAATAAAGTGTTACCAATGGCTAAATTACCGGGTGACTTATTAGCAGCGTACCAAGGTTTGTGTGCCGAACTGTTGGAAGACAGGGAAGGTAAATTTAGCCAAGCTTGGGCATCTTTACCTGCCAGTGCGCGTAATCTAATGGAACAAGCCGCATTCCACGGTTTCTATATCGCGAATGCTTGGTTGCAATTGAGTCGTGTCGCCCAAGAAATTTCTGAGCAAGCCGATACCGATAGTGCAATCCAAGAGCAAGAATATAATGGCATTTTTACGCGCTTAGCCGATGAATCGCTCAAAGAAAGCCTACGTAAGTTGAAGAAAGCGCGTACCGATCGCGCTTTGCTCAATAGCTTTAAACAGGTGATGGCACCTTAGTGTTCTATTGAAATGAAAAACTGTGCCTGAAATGAAAAAGCCCGTTACTGCAAAGTAACGGGCTTTTTGCTGGCTAGCACAAACGCTCAACTAAGCTGCTCTACTGCAACTTGAGTCGCGGCAACGCTATGCTTAGAACGAAGTGCGTTTGTAGCGGCGATATTCTGGACTCCAGAAATTGCCTTCAATCGACTGCTGTAAGATCTCATCGCTCATGGGCAGCGTTAACCCTTGTTCAACTGCGACTTTACCTACGGCGAAAGCAATATGCTTACTCACCGCATGGATATCTTCCAGTTTAGGCAGTAGTGGACCTGTACCATCGATTGCCAGTGGCGAACATTCGGCAAGTGCGCGACTTGAAGCCATCAACATGGCATCGGATACATGACGTGCGCCCGAAGCTAATACGCCTAAGCCAATACCTGGGAAGATAAAGCTGTTGTTGCACTGGGCAATTTCATAGGTTTCACCATCGACAACCACAGGCTCGAATGGGCTGCCCGTAGCGACGAGTGCTTGACCTGAGGTCCAATGCAAAATGTCCTTCGGTGTCGCTTCTACGCGGCTGGTGGGGTTCGACATAGGGAAAATAATCGGCCGAGCACAATGGCTGTGCATAGCACGGATGATTTCTTCGGTGAAGAGTCCTGGAACCCCAGATACCCCAATCAGCACTGTCGGCTTGGCGTTGTTAACCACATCGAGCAGTGAAATATTGTCGCTGAAATTACTCCAGTTTTGGATATTTGTGCATTTCTGCGCCAATTTTTGCTGGAATGGCAACAGGTTAGGCATGTTGTCGAGCAATAAGCCCCAACGGTCAACCATACACACTTGAGTGCGAGCTTGCTCGTCGCTGATCCCTTCAGACACCATTTGTGCCACGATAGCTTCGGCAATACCGCAACCGGCACTACCAGCACCGAGGAAGGCGATACGTTGTTGATTCAATTCAGTGCCTGCAGCCTTACACGCGGCGAGCAAGCAACCAACAGCAACCGCAGCAGTGCCTTGAATATCATCGTTAAAGCAGCAATAGCGATCCTTATAACGCTCTAGGATCGGCATGGCATTCTTTTGGGCAAAGTCTTCGAACTGGATCAAAGTATCCGGCCAACGCACGTGGACGGCTTGCATAAAGGCTTCGATAAACTCGGCATATTCTTCGCCACCGATGCGTGGATGGCGCCAACCCATATACATAGGATCTTCTAACAGCTGCGGATTATCTGTGCCTACATCTAAGGTAATAGGCAGGGTATAAGCCGGACTGATACCGCCACAGCTAGTGTAGAGTGACAGCTTACCGATAGGGATCCCCATGCCGCCAATACCTTGATCGCCAAGGCCTAAAATACGTTCACCATCAGTGACTACGATAATTTTAACTTTTTGACGAGTCGAGTTATTGAGGATGTCATCGATCCTATCTTTGTTCGGATAGGAGATAAACAAACCACGGTTGCGGCGATAGTTTTTCGAGAAACGTTCACAAGCTAAACCTACCGTCGGCGTATAGATGATGGGCATCATCTCGCTGATGTTATTTTGCACTAAACGATAAAATAAGGTCTCGTTTGTGTCTTGGATATTACGTAGGTAAATATGCTTGTCTAAGTCGTTATTGAAACTTCTAAATTGATCGTAGGCGCGAGAAGCCTGCTCCTCAATCGTTTCAATGGCATAGGGGACTAAGCCTTCGAGGTTAAAGAAAATACGCTCTTCTTCAGAAAATGCACTGCCCTTGTTAATCAGTGGGGCTTCAAGAATGGCAGGTCCTGCAAACGGAAGATAGAGGGGGCGTTTATTATCGTCCATGGGTAACCTTTTGAGTTATTGTTTAAGTGGTCAATACGTGCTGTAAGTCACGTAAGGTTATCATGAAATGTGATCTTTGTTGTCCGTGGAACGAGGTATTTGTGGTTTTTTTTGCAGCAGTAAAAAAGTCAGCTGTTTTAAACAGGATTTCTGAGGTTGTTGAGATGGAATTGTTAAGGTCTTGTTTATATCCAAACAAGCTCAGGTGTAGATAAAAACGGATATAAAAAAACGCAGCCTAAGCTGCGTTTTATGTCATAAGTTTAGCGTTATACGCCGCGATACTTAAGTGATAAGCCGCGGATAAAGTTACGCAGTATTTGATCGCCACACTCTTTAAAATTCTTGTGGTCTGGATTGCGGAACAGGGCGCTTAGCTCTGATTTTGACATTTGCACTTCGGCTAAAGCCAAAGCTGCTACTATGTCTTCTTCACGCATTTCGAGGGCAACTCTCAGCTTTTTAAAGATGAGGTTGTTGTTTAAACGTGAAACGGGCGCTGGAATTTCTGCACCTTCACGTAGACCGCGCTTCTCTATGATAAGACCATCTAAAAACTGACATAAGGTCGTGTCGTTACAAGCTTTATAACCTTCTTCCTCTTCTTTACGTAGAAGATCAATCATCTCTTCGACAGGCACTTCTCTTCCAGCTTTAGCAAAAATTTTAATCATTTTTGCATTGCTAAAATCAAACACGAAGCGCAAACGGCGCAAAATATCATTATTAATCATGGTCATCTCTTGGCGCGGCTGCGCTATCTGGTTTAAGAGCCCGCATTATATACCCAAACCACCTTAATTGCAGAATTCAGCGGGAATTTAATGGCAGTTAGTTAAGGCCATTTATTGCTCCGGCATAAACATTCTGGCAATTAACCTTTAATGATGTTGTACCAATAGATAAACAGTGCTGCGAAAATCAGTATATAAATCAGGCCAAACCAAGAGAGGAGTTTCATCTTAGCGCCATATCTGTCTGTCTCGGGGAGCTGTTTGCTGGTCATTAAGCGGTAATTTAACCAAGCAAAAATGACTGTGGTCATGAAGGCCAAGATCATCACAAACTCGAGTAACGGTAAGAGTGCACCTTTAAAGAAGAGGATCAGTAATAAGCCAAAGGCACTGATGGCGAGCATGATCCCTGTGAGGCGTTTGTCTGAACTGGTCTTTGAGGTGAGTAACTGCCAGCCCATATCTAAGGTACGGCTATAGCCATCAATCACTGTAACTGTTGTGCTGAAAATACACAGAAATGCCACAATACCAATAAGATAACGACTCTCGCCGCCCATCACTTGGCTGTAAAGATTAATCAATTGATTAGCAAACTGCGCGCCGGAATCTGAAAAGTGTTCGCCACTGCCATGCATCACTAAAGCGCCCAAGGACAAAAACACGATCGCGAGGATCGCAGTGATGATATAGCCTAAGTTAAAGTCGAGCAGCGCCTGCGCTTTCGTCACTGTCTGGCTTTTTTGTTTTTCGAGCAACCAGAGAGAATTCCAAGCGCTGACTTCAATCGGGGCTGGCATCCAACCCATCATGGCGACCAGAAATCCCACATGGGCCCATTGCCAAGGTGAAGGAGAGGCAAAATTGCTCGCTAATGGTTGAGCATGATCCCAAGCCAAGGCCACGGCAATTAAGGTGGTTAAGGTTAGGGCGAACATGATGATCTTAGTGAGTCTATCAAGCAGTTGATAATGGCCTAAAATCAGTAAAGCCAAAGAACTCAGCAATACCAGCAGGGCTAACCAATCGATGGGCAGCGGAATAAATTGGGTCAACATAGCGGCGGTTAACATGCACACCCCTGCTGTACTGGCAATGGCGGCGATCACATTGAGCCCAGTAAACAGCAGTAAGTAACCTCGGCCCTGTTTTTGGTAGCCGTGCAGTAGACTCTCCCCTGTGGCAGCTGTGTAGCGTGCGCCAGCTGCAAAGAAGGGATACTTAAGTAAATTCACCCCAAGAATAACCCAAGCCAGTTGCCAACCAAATTCGGCGCCCGCCCGAGTCGAGGCGACTAAATGGGATGCGCCAATCGCCGCTGCGGCCATAAGAACACCTGGGCCCATGGCTTTAATGCCGAGAGTTAGGTGTGTCATCCAAGAGGATGAAGGAGAAGTTACTGAAGATTCTGTCATGTCGTTATTAAAAATGCCTGTTGAAAATTAATCTGGGGAATCGAACACTCCCTCATGCTAAGGCTGCGCTCATGTTAAAGCCGAGCTAACGCTAAGTGAGTGGCTCAACATTAAAGGTAAAGTGATTGAACTAAAAGTCGTTTTATTCAATTTATTTGTTTAATTTTTGGCTGAGTAAAGTTTCAATGCGTTTTAAGCTTGCAGCCATTTCGGCTACGATTTGTAACAGCGTATTATCTGGCTGTGCCGATGGGATTGTTGGGCGCAAGGGTTGGGTAAGCCGTTCTTTTTGTTCTAATACGCGGGTTCTAAATTGAGGCGCATCGACTATGCCGACTAAGCTTATCAATGCGCCTGCGCCCGATTGCCCTGCGGTTTCTACCGTGAGTTTATGCAGACCAAATAGGCGCATAATTGGGCCTTGGATCAATGCCATATCGGTAATTTTGTCCAAAGGCACTGTGTTTTCAGTACGAGTTAATATGCCCCTCCTGACAATAAGTTTATTGCTGGTGAGCTGCGCACTCATGTTGTTAATATAGCGGCGAGTCCCCCACAGCCCTATTGGAAACCAAAGTAATAACAAGGGAATACCTATTATGCTTAGGCTGAAATAGGCGGCCCCTGAAAGCAACCAATACCAACCTAAATGGGGTTCAAACTCTGCTTGATAAATAATCTTGTCTTCCATATTTCTTCCTTTAATTCTGATATTCAAATACTGCGACTTGTCTTGTAGGTTGAATCTTTAGTGCCTAGACCTTCTTTGATTCTCGTATGAGGAAAATACACTGCCTCAAATGTAACAAAAGTTTAACTTTTTATATCTCTGCCATTGACTTTGGTTTGTAACTCATTACCTTGTTTATTGTTAATTTAGGGTTTTCTTATTGTTAAAATAATTTTAATGAGATAAATAAAACAAGGGAAATGTATGAACAGACCTCAGATTCTACCCAGTGCTTGTGCAATCGCAATTGCTATGGCATGTGCGCCAACAGTGGCCCATGCTGCCGATAAAGGTGCAGAAAAAGTTGAACGTATTGAAGTAACGGGTTCCCGTATTAAACGTACCGATATTGAAGGCCCTTCCCCTATTCAATCGATCAGTAAAGACGATATTGCCAATATGGGATTTGATAACCTGCAGCAATTACTTGAACGCATGCCTGCCAATGGTGCTGGCGCGTTTTCTACCCGAGGTAACAGCCAAGATTCAACCGCCAACGGCGGCGCATCTATCAGTCTACGTGGTTTAGGCCCAGACGCGACCTTAGTGTTAATTAACGGTCGTCGTGTTGCGGCGAGTGCTTTTGCCGAAGGTATCACTAATTCCTTTGTTGATATCAATAATATTCCGGTATCAGCTATTGAACGTATTGACATACTGAAGGATGGTGCATCGGCTATTTATGGTTCTGATGCGATCGCGGGTGTGGTTAACATTGTTCTGAAAAAAGACATTGAAGGCATTGAGGTCAATCTTGGTTACGGTGATGCTTCAGGCACTGGCTACGATGAAACTACAGCGAATATGGTGTGGGGGATGAAGTCCGATAAGGGCAGTGCTTCCGTCATCCTCGACTATTTCAAAAATGATACTTTAGCTGCGACTGATTTAGGACGTTTTGGTGTTTCAAATCAATCACCTTATGGTGGTGAAGATTTTCGTTCTTCCCGTGGCTTTCCTGGGTATTTCTATGTTGATGGTGTTAAAACTATCGACCCTGCTTGTCCTGCTGATAGTGCAACCGCGAGTGGAAGTTGTTTATTTGAGTACGGCTCATACAATTTTGTTGCGCCGGCTGCGGAGCGCGTAGGGGCTATTGGCCAATTTGACTATCATTTTAATGATGATTTAACAGCATTTTTAGAGTTAGCGGCGCAGCACAATACCTCGATCGCAGGTGGAGCACCGACACCACTTGACGAGGATGCTGGTTTAACTGTACCTGGATCTCACCCGAATAATCCTTGGGGGAAAGATATTGAAATTGGTCGCTTCCGTACGGTTGATGCAGGGGCGCGACGTTGGGATATTGAATCCGATAGTTTACGTTTAGTTGCTGGTTTACGCGGTGTAGTAAAAGAGTGGGATTGGGAAGCTTCTGTTCAAAAAGGTCGCAGTGAGTCGACTCAAACGGGTGATCGCAGCCAAGGCTGGGTAAGAACAGATTATTTGCAACGTGAAATTGATGCGGGTCGTTACAATCCTTTCGGCGGTACGATGAACTCACAAGAGGTCATTGACGCTATTACCACCAGTTTAGTACGCCAAGGTTTGTCAAATATGACATCTTATGCGGCTAACATATCTGGTCAAGCATTTACCTTGGCCGGTCGTGACATCATGATGGCGGCGGGAGCTGAATATCGCGAAGAAGATGTCAGTGATGTGCCCGATGAGCAATTCCAACGTGGATTGATTTTTGGTACTGAAGCTGTCTCTGCGGCAGCATCCCGTGAGCAATATGCCGCTTATATGGAATTATCTATTCCAGTCACGGATAACTTCGAGTTGCAACTCGCTGGTCGATATGATCATTACAGCGATTTTGGTTCAACGACTAACCCTAAAGTCGCCTTTCAATGGGGAGTGACCGACGAGTTAACGGCTCGCGCGTCTTGGTCTACAGGCTTTCGTGCCCCCTCGTTAGCGCAGATAGGTCTTGGTCCATCTCGCGAAAGTAGTTTCTTTGTCGATACTTACCGTTGCGCTGCCGATAATGTTGATTGTGAAGCCTTAGATTACAACACTGAATTTGAAGGTAACTCTGAGCTGGATGCTGAAGAATCCGAAACTTGGAACGTCGGTATGATCTGGGCGCCGAGTCAGACGTTTGATGTGGGTTTTGATATCTTTAGCATCACGCAAGACTACAAAATTGATAAACAGCCATTAGGCGATATCTATACTGCAAATTGTAACGATCAAAATAGCACTGTGTGCGAGCGCTTAACGCCACAGCTAGGTCAAACTTTAGGACCGATCAGTATTATCCATTCAAGCTTTATCAACTTAAGCTCTCAAGATGTACAAGGGATGGATGTCTCTAGTCATTATGGTTTTGAGTTAGATAGCTATGGGGATTTGAAGTTTGGCTTAGAGTACAGCTACTTACATAATTTTGAGAAAGATGGTCTGGATTACACGGGTGAGTATAAGTTTCCTCAACATCGCTGGTTACTCACCACTAACTGGACTATGGATAATTTTGCCGCCAATATTAATTTGAGTTACATCGGTGAATTTGAAGATACCCCAGATATCAATTTCGATGGTGTACTTGATTTTGACAGTAATAAGTCTCGTATGATCGACTCTCAATTATTGGTCGACATGTCTGGTACTTATCGCTTCAATGAAATGTTCAAGCTGACACTAGGCGTGAACAACGTATTTGATGAAGAGCCACCATTTGCTATCGGTGACGGTGATACGGATCTCTACGGCTATGTTATTTCAGTACATAATCCTATGGGCCGCTACATTTACACTAAATTCACGATGAACTTCTAACTACCGCTTAGCGTCATTTCATTCGGAATGGCGCGTCATTTATGATGGGTGGCGTGATCTCTAATAAAAAAGGCCAATAATGATATTGGCCTTTATTTTTATAGGGTTAAACTTGTGACGGTTGAGTTTATAACTGAGTCGCTGCCCACTTTGCGCGACTTTCGCGGCTTTCACTCATTTTGGTTGGTTCACGGAAGGCTTTGTAGGCCTCCACGTCGAGAGCCACTAGGCTGACGTCGACTTCTATGACCAGTTTGCACTCTTTCTTAATGCGCCAAGCGGCCGTGTTGTACAGCTCAGTAAAAGGCAGTGAACTTAAGAATTCTGGGTTGTATTGTGTGTAAACCGCTTGAGTGGGGTAGACCACGAAGGCTAAGTGACGTTTAGGTTCTTTCTTAAATAGTTCTTCGATACCATCGCAGGTGTTGAGCACTTGCATCTCAATGATGTCATCAATATCAAGCAGTTTCTTTTGCGCCAGCTCAGGTGCCAGTTGTTCACCGCTTTCCCAGGCGAGTACATCGGCTTCGCTATGGTTAGTCAGAGCACCAACTTGAGCCGCGCTTAAGCTGAGTGACTGGCGTAAGTAGCTCATTTCGATGGCATTCAAGCCAATGTTCTTAGACATAATCGTGTTCTCAATGCAATAAAAGTAAAATTAGTATTTGATCTTTAACCAGATTTCTTCAACCCATTCCCAAAACGACTCCCAATAGATATCGGTAAAGTCGCCGTTTTTCCAGAAATGTACTTGACCATCTTGGTCGATACAGTAAAAAGCATCACCCTGCTGACAAATGGCAATCATGTCCCTTGGCATACCGATGGACCACGCATAGCAAGTCACTTCGGGCAGGTAGGTGTGCGAGTAGGGATCCGATGCTGTTACTGGCTCTATCGTGCCGTAAATCACATCACTGGCATACAGCAGGTATTCTTTTAGCTCCCTTGGCAATGAAATCAGGATTTGCTCTTCGACTTCGACGAGCTGCTCAAATGTGGGTAATTCGAGTGGTACAGGAACAGTTTCGCTGCGTTCTTGGAGTTGCTCAATAATGTCGTGCATGGCATTTCCTGCTGATAGGGCTATGGCGCGGGATTATATACTTAAAAAGACGTTCGATGCGAGAGAGTGCATTTTTCAGCTTATTTTTAATATGTTTTTTCAGGCACTGTAAAATATAAAAAAAGGCGCTGGCACCTTTACAGATAACCAGCGCAAGAGTGGAAGCTTTTTAGTTAAGCGACTGAGGCTCTTAATAAACTGGCTTCATCAACCCGTTTATAGTTAAGCCATGCCTTATGGTACAACTTATGTGATTCTTGACGTAATTGGGCAATCTGAGCGAGTTCAAACTCACTTAGTGAACGTTGTTGTTTACGAGCATTGGCCTCAATCCTCTGTACTTTTTCATATACCTTGTGTTCAGGACCATTTTTAATATCAGCGATATCCTGTAGGTGTAATTGCACTTCAGCAATCATGCCTGATTGGGGTAAGCGTACCAGTAGATTGAGATCGCGATAGCCGGAGGCTTTAGGTTCAGCAAAGCGGTTTTTTTGTTTCACAACTTGGGTGTGCTCATCCAAAGTTTGGTAGGCCTGCATCAGATCTTGAATGCTGTCGGTCACAATACTTGCCCTTGCAAGGTCGGTAATTTGGCTGGCATCACCGTTAAATTTTGTCGCTACTTTATCGGCTGCTCTTTGGTAACTCTTTACTGGCGGAACAATCACTTGTGCCTGTGAATAATGGGCAATCTTGGTGAGTAATTGAGCGAGCTCAGCTTGTGCATCATAGGCTTGGTGATGGAGCACGGATAAGTCATTCGAGGGTTGATGAGGCGCATCGAAGGTCTGACTGCTGAGTGCATATAGACCTTGTAGGTCATGGCTTGATGCCTGTCTTGCACTGTAATTACCACGTTCTGCTTTACTGTCACTGATGTCGAGAGGATTTGCTACACCAGCGCGGCTCGATAATAAGAGTAGAAAAATAAAAAAGGTACGAAATAACTTAGTCATGCGGCCTACTTCCTTATGGGTGAGTTATTCAGGTCACGCACCCACCATAGGCTTCTATTGCTTAATTAAAGCTGAACCAACCATGAAGACTTGTTCATCTTGCGCATGGGGCTCAGTGGTTTAAGGAAATAAAAATGGCGCCACCTGTAACAGTGAGCGCCATTGTTGGCCAGCTTATGCCGCTGAACAGTGATTTAAATTTGGCTTACCAAATTTTTACGCGTTTCTCTGGTGCGATATACATGGCATCGCCAGGTTTTACATCATACGTAGTGTAGAACTCAGGCATGTTAGATAGTGCACCCAGTGCGCGGAATTCCGCAGGTGAGTGTGGATCGGTCGCTACGCGGTTACGCATTGCTTCTTCTTTAGCTTTTGCGCGCCAAATTTGCGTGAAGCCGATGAAGAAACGTTGATCGCCCGTTAAGCCATCGATAACAGGTGCATCTTTACCGTTAAGCGATTTTTTATAAGCACGATAAGCGATAGTCACACCTGACAAGTCACCAATGTTCTCGCCTAAGGTTAAGCTGCCGTTGACATGCAGATCATCAAACACTGCGTAACCATCGTATTGTGCGATTAGCGCTTTGCCGCGAGCAGAGAACTCTTTCAAGTCTTGCTCTGTCCACCAATCACGCATGTTGCCTTCGCCATCGAATTTAGCGCCTTGATCGTCAAAACCATGGCCCATTTCGTGGCCGATTACCGCACCAATACCACCGTAGTTGACTGCATCGTCAGCTGCCAAATTGAAGAATGGTGGTTGCAGAATGGCTGCAGGGAACACGATTTCATTCATGGTTGGGTTGTAGTAAGCGTTAACCGTTTGTGGCGTCATGTGCCATTCGTCTTTATCGATTGGCGCGCCCAGTTTGGCTAATGATTTAGCATGTTCAACTTCGCTGGCACGCATAGCGTTACCGATTAAGTCGTCTGCCTTGATGGTCAGCTTACTGTAATCTTCCCATTTGTTCGGGTAACCGATTTTCGGGTTGAATTTTGCTAATTTATCCGCAGCAGCCACTTTAGTGCTGTCGCTCATCCAAGTTAATTCTTTGATGCTGTCGCCGTAAGCACCACGCAGGTTTTCAACCAGTGCTTGCATACGGTCTTTGGCTTCTGGAGTGAAGTGACGTTTGACATACACTTTACCCACAACTTCACCAAGAACGCCATTGACGGCTGCAACGCCACGCTTCCAACGAGGTTCTTGTTCTTCTTGACCATTCAAGGTTTTAGAGAAGAAAGCGAAGTTTTCATTGTCTAACGCTTCACTCAGATTGCTCGCCGCGTGCGTCAGCACTTGCCATTGCATATAGGTTTTCCAAGTGGCTAACTCAGTTGTTTTTAAAACTTCGTTTAACCCTTGAATATAGCTAGGTTGGTTAACTATGATATCGGTTTGCTTGTCAGCGCCAAGAGTGGCTAAGTAGCCAGCCCAATCGATATCCGGTGCCAGTGTTGGCAGATCTTTGACTTGATATAGATTGTAGGTCTTAGTGCTGTCGCGGTTTTCAACCACATCCCAATGCTTGGCAGCAATCGCCGTTTCTAAGGCTAAAATAGCTTCAGCACTGGCTTTAGGGTTAGCGAGACCCGCAAGGGTAAACATTTTTTCGATATGGGCGACATATGCCTTACGGATATTAACGAAGCGTTCTGATTCGTTAAAGTAGTAGTCTTTTTCTGGCAGGCTTAGGCCATATTGATAGAGATGTGTTGCGTAACGGCTAGAGTTTTTCGCATCGATATCGATATAAAATGCTATTGGGGTACCCGCGCCAGCGATTTGGCTGTGGGCGAAGTACTTCACTAATTCATTCTTATCTTTTAAGGCATTAATAGCATCAAATTCGCCTTGGATTGGTGTGACTCCCAGTTTATTGAGTGTCTCAGTATCCATAAATGAACGATATAAATCGGCCACTTTTTGCTCATCTGTACCAACGGCGAGGTTGGGTGTTGCAGCCACTTCTTCGATAATGGCTTTTACGTCGTCACGTGATTTTTCACGTAAATCGTAGAAAGCGCCAATGCTAGTGCGATCGGCTGGGATCTCAGTGTTTTTTAGCCAAGTGCCGTTAACGTATTTATAGAAATCGTCTTGTGGACGAATCGCTTTATCAAAATTAGCAAATTCAATTCCAGAACCTAGTGCTTGAGTCACTGCCGCTGCGGTGGCTGTTTTAGCAGTTTCAGGTGCTTTAACTTCGGCAGCCTTGTCATTACAGGCAGTCAGGCCTGCGATAAGTGAGGCACACAGTCCCCCAATGAGTACTTTTCTCATGTTGTTTCCTTCGAGTTTATTATTGTGCCCATTATTGGGGCTGTTATTTTGGCAAAATGGGATTGCTTCAGGCGCAATGAACTATGTTAATGCCTTACTAGGAATCGAAACAAGGTCATTACAGTGTTTATCGTGGATTTATCTTGAGTGATATGTAACTAAAGGTTACCAGTGAGCATATTTAAGTCAGTCGCTGCAAAGTTACCGTATGCAGGCCTTTTCAGGTAAGTGAGCACTTCGATTTATCATTTTAAAATAGGGTTAATTCAGTTGCCTAATTCGTTTTGCAGGGTTACCTGCAACCACTGTTTTGGTTGCGACATTTTTAGTCACTACGGCGCCAGCACCGATGACGGCATCATCACCAATATTGATTCCTGGCATTATGATTGCGCCGCCGCCAATCCATACCCGTTTACCGATGTGAATCGCTTTAGCGGTTTCCAAACCTGAGCAACGTAGCTCGGCATCAAGTGGGTGACTTGAGGTATAAAACTGTACATTGGGGCCAATCATAGTCTGTTCATCAATAAAAATGGGGGCATTATCCTGTAAGGTGACATTGATATTGATGAACACTCTGTCAGCAAGAGTGAGATTGATGCCATAACTGATAAAAATCGGCGTGGAGATAGTTGCGGCTAGCGATTTAAGGGGCATAAGTTGTTGGCAGAGTTGGGCGTACTCAGTACTATTTTGAGCAATCGTTTGATTTAATTGTCGATTCAATCGCTGCTGTTGTGCTCTTAAACTTAAGAGTTCGCTGTCAAGACAATCATATTCTTGGCCTGTGATCATCTTTTGGAATTCAGTCATAGCATCTTTCCCTATGGTGATTACTGTCAATGTGTAAGGGCTAAATAGAAACACAGCTCGTGTTGAGCAGCAATTCTTTGCCCTTTGAACGGGTCGGCTTCATAATACGGCAGTTTTCTTTATTGAAGTTGAGTATTAACGTGCGTTTAGACAAATTTATCTGTGAGAGTACCTCATTGACTCGCTCATTAGCGAAAAAAGCCCTGCATCGCGGTGATATTACTTGTGATGGCTTAGTCGTTAAAGACTCGGGTTTTAAAGTGACTGAAGGTATGTGTGTTTGCCTTGAAGGCGAGCCGATTGTCTTAGTGGGCGAGCGTTATTTAATGCTTAACAAACCGGTAGACACTATTTGCTCGACGATAGATGAAACCTACCCTTCGGTATTGAGCTTAGTGGATGTACCTAAGCCAGAAACTCTGCACATTGCTGGTCGTTTAGATGCCGATACTACAGGGCTAGTGTTGATTACCAGTGATGGTCAATGGTCGCATAAGATCACCTCACCGAAGAAAGAATGCGGCAAACGCTATTTAGTGAAACTCGCTGAGCCTGTGGATGATCGTTTGATTGCGGTATTTGCCGCTGGCGTTGAATTGCGCGGTGAAGATGGTCTAACTAAGCCGGCGTTACTGGAGATTATTGATCCACAATTAGTGCGATTAACCATCACCGAAGGTAAGTATCATCAAGTGAAGCGTATGTTTGCCGCTGTGGGCAATCATGTGCAAGGGTTGCATCGTGAAAGTGTAGGGCAAATTGAATTAGACCCCACCTTAGCACTGGGTGAATGGCGATATTTGACGGCTGAAGAGATAGCTTCAGTCTGATGAGTTTGATGTAAAAAATGCCGCCCGAGTTTTACTTTGGCGGCATTTTTATTTGTGCTAAATAGCTTTTATTATTACTGTTTCTTTAAAATCAGATTACCGCTGATGGTATTCATCTTCACGTTGGCTGCACCAGAGCCTGTTTGGAATGATAACTCTGTGCTTGGTACATATTTTTGTTTTTGCGGTACATCTTGGGTTAAACCGTTGTTGATTTTTCCACCAGGACCACCATCTAAGTTGAAGCTGGCATCGGGAACATCATTAAAGATCACGGTAATATCGCCACTCACACTTTCTAAATTCGCTTTGTTGAAGTTTTTAGCGAGTGACACTTGTGAATCTCCGCTGACGGTTCTGAGCTCGATTTCCTTGGTGACACTAAAGTTAGCATTCACTTCACCTGAGACTTGTTCAATCGTGACTTTTTCTGCTTGAGTGTGGCTTTTTAAGTCACCGCTAACGAGGCGATAATTCATTTCTCCTTTACTGTCAGTGTCCTGAATCGTGCCGGATACGGTTTCTAATTTGATTTTTCCATCAAGAGCTTTGGTCGTGATATCACCAGAGACTGTATGTAACTCAGGTTTACCACTTAAGTTGTTGGCGTTGATATTGCCGCTTACCGTATTCAAATCTAGTTCACCTTGAGTTTCGGCAACTTGCAGATTGGCAGATATGGTATCTGCACTGAGTTTAACCGTTTTTGGGACTTTAATGGTGAGCTGTGATCCTTTGTCATTATTGCCATTATAGTGGCGAGGCATCTTGTCTTCGATATTGAGACTATTTCCCTGTTGCTCAAACACAAAGCCTTCGCTCAATTCATCTAATGTGCCAGTGACACTCACTTCACTCTTATCCCATGTTTGAATGGTCACATCACCGCGTTGGACTTTGATCTGCAGTTGAGTGTCGCTGCTGACACTTAACTGTTTATCAACGCTTTGTGCTGCTAACACATTGCCCATTAAGCCTAAACAGAGTGTCGAAACCAATAGGCTAGCTTTAGTGAGATTGAGGTTACTCATAGGGTGTTTCCTTGTGTCGAGTTTCTAATGGGTAATTTTTGGCCCTGTTGTAATAGGTCGAGCTCACGCTGCTGCACCCAAAGCCAGAGTTGCCAAAGTTGTTTATCGGTTGGATTTGCTTGTAAAGCTTGGTAAATCTGTGTTGCCGCGAGCCTTAGCTCAGTTAAACCTTGCTCAACGGGTGCGCTGAAACTGCTCGTTTGCCACATTAGCGCATTTGGCGCCTGTTCTAGGTTGTCCACTTGCGCTTGGTGTGATGTTGCAATTTGGGTGAGTAATAAATGTAAGGCCGCATCCCCTGGTTGCTCTGGCATAGCTTGGTTCTGGGCAAGCTCTGTCTGCTGCATTATGAATGAGTTGAAATAGGGCAATTGGGTATATCCCAATGCCGCTAGAATAATAAACGAAGCCGCTATCGCCCAAGCGTGACTCTTCTGGGATTTGTACGTTTGGGGTATCAGCGTTTTATCCATACGTTTTTCAATGCCTTGCCACAGATCATGTGTAGGCGACATCTCTTTGGGCGCGCTATTGATCAATTGCTCAAGCTGTTGTTCACGGGAAAGCGGCGTTAACGTCATTACAGCATCTCCTGTAGTAGTTGCTTAGCTCTATGGTATTGGGTCTTACTGGTGCCGACGGCAATGCCGAGTAAGTCAGCGATTTCATCATGTTGATAACCTTCGATTGCACAGAGTACGAAAACCATGCGAGCGCGTTCTGGCAGTTTGAAAATTAACTTATCTAATCCGCTATAGCTGCTATCAGAGCTTAAGGGCTCAGTTTCATGTTCCAGCGGAATAAATCGTGACCAAAAGGACTTTTGTTTACGAATGCTGCTCAATGCTTGATTGACACAAATACTGTGTAACCAAGTGGAAAACTGACTCTCACCTCGAAATTGTGGCAACTTCTGCCACACTAAAATAAAACACTCTTGGGTAATTTCTTCGGCCATAGCGCTATGGCCGCAAAGGCGCAGTGATAGGGCGTAAATACGTTGGTAATGGCTTTGATACAGCAACTTGAAGGCAGTTTTGTCTCCTTGGCTCGCTAAGGTGACCAGTTCAAAGTCAGACATTGAGCCATTGAGTGGGAGGATCCCTGCTGTCACTGTAATTTCCTGCCATAATGATTGAGTGTTGTAGTTTTGACGCAGTGGGCGCTACAAAAGGTTTGGAACCTTAAAAAATATATTTTATTTAGATCAATTATCCAGCGTAACATTTTTGTAATTTGTAGTAGAATTCGCCCGAAAAAGTACTGCTAAGCTAATGAAGTAATTCATTTTATATCAATTGATATTATGACACTTACATCTGCTTTGAGACGGTATATTTAACGTAATTAAAACGAAATACTTTGTAGTAACGGTAGGGTATCACCTTGAAGAACTAAGTTAAAAATAATGCGGTACTCACAGTATGGGAGCTTAAATCGACAAGCTATCAAAGTATTTGATGTGAACTTTTAATGTATTGCTATGTTTGCGCTGTTAAAGGCTTAATTTCCAGCTATCTTTTTAAGATAGATTATATATTCGGGGACTTTCTATGCTAATCCGCTCAAAGTTGTTACTCAGTGCTGCAGTGTCTATTTCGGCACTAATTGCCATGTTTGGATTACAACTCTATTCAAATTCGGTGAAATCGGAACTTTCTAACGCGGCTCAAAGTGTGCTTGATTTAGAGCGCGACGTCTTAATTTTGCGTAAAAATGAAAAGGACTTTTTCGCTCGCAAGGATTTGAAATATGTCGAGCTGCATAAGCAAAGCCACATGGCAATCGACAGTATTGTCCCTGAGTTAGAGAAAGTCTTTAAAGAATATGGGGTGTCGACTGCCTCACTTGAAAGTTTTGACCGTAATTTAAATCAGTATCAAGCCGCTTTTTCTGAAGTGGTGCAGCTACAACAAGAGATTGGCTTAACACCTAAAACAGGTTTGTACGGTACGTTACGAGCTGCGGTGCATAACGTTGAAACGCTACTCAAGGAATTTGATCAGCCCGCACTCGAAGCCGCAATGCTGCAACTTAGGCGTAACGAAAAGGATTTTATGCTGCGTCGTGAGCTAAGTTATGTCGAAACCTTCGATACTAATATTAGTAAGTTTAATGACAAGCTTCATGCCTCGAGTATCGATATTGATACTCAACGAAAAATTGAAGAGCTTATTACTTAATATCAAAAGGATTTCAAAAGCTTAATTAATAAAGAACAGCAGCTTGGTTTGACCGAAAATGACGGTACTATGGCGCGAGTTTTAGCTGCAAACCAGCAAACAGAGAGCAGTACGAGTGACTTGAAAAATTTGGCTCTTAAGGCCATTGATGATGCTGAGAGTAGTAGCATTAATGTCGGGATTACTGTGTTTATCTTTATTGCGTTACTACTATCAATCATTACCTACTTGATTATCCGCAGTATTATCGCGCCGGTTGAGCGTATCACGCAGATCATTTCTCGCATCGAGGAGAGTAAAGATCTGACATTGAGGTGCGATGCCTCCACCCAAGATGAACTCGGTGAAATTGCACAGCATTTCAATAGCATGGTGAGTAGCTTCCAACAGCTGATTGAGCAAGTGATTGAGTCGGTCGCAACGATTAACACTTCCTGTAAACGTGTTTCAGAAAATGCCATGCTCGCCTCCGAAGGTGTGGGCCAACAACTTAATGAGACCGACATGGTCGCAACAGCAATCACTGAGATGGGCGCAACGATTGAGGAAATTGCTAAAACAACCGAATTAGCTGCATCAAAAGCGGGTCAGACCCACGATAATGCCCAAAGTGGTCAATTAGAGGTTGAGCAAACGATACATAAAATCCAGTCACTTGCTGAGCAGTTGAATAGCTCAGCAGCGGTCGTTAACGAATTGGAACGTGACAGCGAGACTATCGGTAGCGTGTTAGATGTGATCCGCGGCATTGCTGAGCAGACTAACCTTTTAGCCTTGAATGCCGCGATTGAAGCGGCGCGTGCGGGTGAGCAGGGCCGTGGTTTTGCTGTGGTTGCCGATGAAGTGCGTAACTTAGCGATGCGGACGCAATCGTCAACCCAAGAGATTGCTAACATCATTCAAACGCTGCAGACGCGTACCCGATCGATTGTGCAATTGATGGAATCTAGCCAAAAACAAGGCGTTGAAAGCGCTGAACAAGCGGCAAGTGCTGGCGCTTTATTGAAGCTTATCAATAACGACGTGCGTAATATTATGGACATGAGCACTCAAATTGCGGCGGCTATTGAAGAGCAAAGTATGGTGGCGGCTGAAGTGAACAAGAACGTGGTGGTGATCCGCGATATCGCTGAGGAGTCATCCCATGCGGCAGATGCAAATGCGTCCGCATCGGATGAGCTTAAGGCGCAGGCTGAGTTCTTATTCCGTGCGGTGAGTAATTTTAAAATCTAATGCGTAGAAGCCAGTTTACATCTGATGATCAGAAGCTGGCTTAAAAAATACACTAACAAAAACGCACTCCGAGGAGTGCGTTTTTATGTCTGAGTAATTAGCTCTGCAAGCTTAGTGATTCGTTAAAACAGTAAGCTGTGCATCGGAACCACTCAGATTAGTCAGAACGTTCAGTAACAGAACTATTAGTGACGGAACATGGCAGAAATAGACTCTTCGTTGCTTACGCGACGAATTGCCTCAGCCAGTACCGCAGACATAGTTAACTGAGTTACTTTAGCCACTTTCAACATTTCTGGGCTTAAAGGAACAGTGTCAGTCACAATCACTTCATCAATCACTGAGTTAGCGATATTTTCAGCCGCTTTGCCAGAGAACACTGGGTGAGTTGCGTAAGCAAATACGCGGTTCGCACCATGTTCTTTTAAGGCTTCAGCCGCTTTACACAGAGTGCCGCCTGTGTCGATCATATCGTCAACGATAATGCAGTCACGACCTTGAACATCACCAATGATGTGCATAACTTGCGCAACGTTCGCTTGTGGGCGACGTTTATCAATGATCGCTAAATCAGAATCATCCAACAGTTTTGCTACTGCGCGAGCGCGAACAACACCACCGATGTCTGGAGAAACAACGACTGGATTATCTAAGTTCTTCGCTAACATATCTTCTAGTAGCACTGGGCTACCGAATACGTTATCAACGGGAACGTCGAAGAAACCTTGGATTTGCTCAGCGTGCAGGTCACAGGTCAGAACGCGGTCAACACCCACGCTAGACAGGAAATCGGCAACCACTTTTGCAGTAATAGGTACACGGGCGCTACGAACGCGACGGTCTTGACGAGCATAACCAAAGTAAGGAATAACAGCTGTGATACGGCCAGCAGATGCACGGCGCAGCGCGTCAACCATCACGATGAGTTCCATCAGGTTGTCGTTTGTCGGCGCGCAAGTGGATTGGATGATGAACACATCGGCACCACGTACATTTTCGTTAATTTGGACACTGATTTCACCATCGCTGAAACGACCAACCACTGCGTCTCCGAGTTTGCAAAATAGACGATCGGCTATCTTTTTAGCGAGACTGGGGGTGGCGTTCCCAGCAAAGAGCTTGATGTCGGGCACTGTATGAACCTCAGGCGTTTGCTTTATATTTTAGTGGCTAGAGTAACGACGACGTAGGGACGGGAGGAACCCGAGGCGTTATCGTTAAGTGGTTACTCTAGAAGAAAGTAGTTTAAGGGTGACTGAGTCGCGTGATGAGCGGCGAAAGATTCATCCCTTGTGCAACAAATCCTTGCATTTCAGACGGTAATTTCGCCAAGGCTGCGAGAGCTTGTTGCTTTTGTGTGAATTCCCCGAACACGCATGCGCCTGTTCCTGTCATTCTCGACGGCGCATATTCTAGCAGCCAGCCTAATGCCTTGGCAACTTGAGGGTATTTAGAAACGACTAGTTTTTGACAATCATTTGCCCAAGGTTGGTTCATTAAGGTCTCTATGGCCAGTTTCGGGGTATCACGTGGTAAAAGTGGATCTTGGAATACTTCAGCGGTGGAAACATGGGCATCGGGTGCGATGATTAAGTACCAAGGCTCACTCGGATTTACCGCTTGCAAGCGTTCACCTACACCTTCGGCAAAAGCGGCGAAACCATGAATAAAAACAGGAATATCGGCACCCAATTTAAGGCCGATTTTAGCCAGTTCTTCGGTCGATAATTGGGTGTTCCATAACGTGTTCAGTGCCACTAAGGTGGTGGCAGCATCTGACGAGCCGCCACCTAAACCTCCGCCCATGGGTAGACGTTTATCCAACCAGATTTCGGCGCCGCCAGTAAAGCCTGTGATTTGTTGTAATGATTTTGCGGCTCGCAGAATTAAGTTATCGCTATCGGCGACAACATTAGAGATATTGGAGTGCAAAATCAGTTCTGCGGTTTCAGTGACCTTAAAATCGAGCATGTCACAGTAATCAATAAACTGAAACAAGGTTTGCAGTTCATGATAACCATCTGCGCGGCGACCATTCACGTGTAAGAATAAGTTAAGCTTGGCTGGTGCTGGCCAATGGCGTGAAATTGCTGCGGGCATGCTAAGGTTTCTCTTCGAGTATGATTGCAGGCTTGCCGAGGGCTTGCCATTGATTCAATTGTAGTTTGAGTTGTAAGTCGCCACGCTCAAGCTTTAATTGATGGGGCACGTTGGCGCCGCTCTGGGATTGCCAACTCAAAAATGTGACCTGCCAAGGCGGTGGGGTTTGAGTGTTCGTGAGCTGTTTAGGTTTGCCTTGGCTATCGCTTTCAAGTACTTGATCATTCGGGCCAACTTGGCCGGTGATCCATAAAGGTAAATCGGCCAAGGGGATGGACCAACCGCTGACACGCTCGAGTAAACGCTGGGCGTTATCGTCGCGAAAATCTTTGCCATCGATATGTAAATGGGCAGAGTTCGAGGTTGAATTAAGCGTCAACACAGTTGTACCTAGCATAGTCGTGAGTGTGAGTTCATCGCGATCTTCACTGTGGCGCCAGTAGATATTGGCACTGAGTTTATCGTCGGGAGTTTTTATCGCTAGTTTTCCCTGTAATTCCCAAGCTTTGGCTTGGCGCGCATCATTGACTGTGATTGGGCTTAAGTCAGTCATCGGCGGCAAGGTTTCACACCCCGCCAGCAAGAGTAGGGCGCTTAAGGTAAAACAAGAGAAAATGGTTTTTGTGAGGCGCTTCAAATTATTCATCTATGACTGATATACCAAAGTCCTTATGATACGAGGGCTTGGAAAGAATACCAATGCCAAACGTAAAATTTCCATCGGCGGTCACTTAGATTTGCTCCCTTGGGGCAAATTTTGCCTTACCTATTATTGATAGAAAATTTAGGTAAGAAGTTAGACCTTTATTCGGTTTTGTTAAGCGTATTCTGTTTTTAGTTGGGCCAATTCAGTAGAATGCCCTTATTAAGAGAGTCGCCAAGAATCTAGAAAGAGTCAGATGAGCCTTGTAGCAATCGGTATTAACCATAAAACAGCCACGGTAGACCTGCGTGAGAAAGTTGCCTTCTCTCCGGACAAAATTCATGATGCTATGAAGAGTCTGGCCAGTCGTACACGCTCGGGTGAAGCCGTTATTGTCTCAACCTGTAATCGCACTGAGTTGTATTGCAACAACGGCGATGAGGCCGACATTATTGCGTGGCTTGAAGAATATCACGGCCTAGATCATGAGGATGTAGCACCTTGTCTCTATAATTATCACGGTCAAGATGCCGTCAGGCATTTGATGCGTGTGGCCTCTGGGCTCGATTCGTTGATCTTGGGTGAGCCGCAGATTCTCGGTCAAGTAAAGCAAGCGTTTGTTAAGGCCAAAGAGGCTGGTACGGTTGCACTAACCATAGATAGACTCTTTCAGAACACTTTTTCAGTCGCTAAGAAAGTCCGCACTGACACTGAAATTGGCGCCGCTGCAGTTTCTGTGGCATTTGCCGCGGTAAGCATGGCGAAACATATTTTCTCATCGATATCGACCACTAAAGTACTGTTGATTGGCGCAGGTGAAACCATAGAACTGGTTGCGAAGCATCTTAAAGATAACGGCGTGGCTTCAATGGTCGTAGCAAATCGGACGTTAGAACGTGCCCAAGGCATGTGCGAGGAGTTTGGCGCAACAGCAATTACACTGGCGCAGATACCAGATTATCTCCCAAAAGCCGATATCGTGATATCCTCTACCGCCAGCCCTCTGCCTATCCTAGGTAAAGGCATGGTCGAAAAAGCGCTAAAGCAGCGTCGCCATCAACCTATGTTATTGGTTGATATAGCAGTTCCCCGGGATATTGAGCCGGAAGTCGCCGATTTGGATGACGCGTTTCTGTATACAGTGGACGACCTGCATAGCATTATTGAACAGAATATGGCTTCTCGAAAAGAAGCCGCCGAGCAAGCTGAAGTAATTACTGAAGAACAATCTTTCCTATTTATGGATTGGATCCGTTCTTTAGAGTCGGTCGACAGTATTCGCGAGTATCGCAGCCAGAGCATGGCGGTAAAAGATGAGTTAGTGGAACGCGCCTTGAATAAATTAGCCCAGGGCTCAGACACTGAGCAGGTATTGATTGAACTAGCCAATCGCCTGACCAACAAACTTATCCACGCACCGACACAGGCCCTCACGGCAGCGAGTCGTCAGGGCGATTTGAATACTCTCGGTCAGTTAAGATCAGCGCTTGGATTAGATAAAAACTAAGGTTAGCGAGTTAAATGAAGGAATCCGTTATCCGCAAGCTGGAAGGCTTGCTCGAGCGCAATGAAGAAGTCATGGCTTTGCTGGGTGATGCTAGCGTCATTTCCGATCAAGACAGGTTTCGTGCGTTATCGAAAGAATATGCTCAGTTAGAAGACGTTGTTGCTGGCTTTAAAGCCTATCAGCAAGCGCAGGCCGATCTCGATTCTGCCAAAGAAATGCTGGAAGAAGACGATGCTGAAATGCGTGAAATGGCGCAGGAAGAGATGAAAGCCGCTAAGGCCAAACTCGAGCAGCTCGAAGACGAATTGCAAATTCTATTATTGCCAAAAGATCCTGACGACGATAAAAACGCCTTCGTTGAGATCCGCGCTGGTGCAGGCGGCGATGAAGCGGCTATTTTTGCCGGTGACTTATTCCGCATGTACAGCCGTTATGCTGAAGCGAATCGCTGGCAGATCGAAATCATGAGCTGCAACGAAGGCGAACATGGTGGCTTTAAAGAAGTGATCATGAAGGTCAGCGGTGAAGGCGTATACGGCAAACTTAAATTTGAATCCGGCGGCCACCGTGTACAGCGTGTGCCAGAAACCGAATCCCAAGGACGTGTGCATACTTCAGCGGTTACTGTAGTGGTACTTCACGAAGTGCCTGAAGCGGAAGCGATTTCAATCAACCCAGCCGATCTGAAAGTCGATACTTATCGTTCATCAGGTGCGGGTGGTCAGCACGTTAACAAAACTGACTCAGCTATTCGAATCACCCATATTCCAACTGGGATCGTGGTGGAATGCCAAGATCAACGTTCGCAACACAAGAACCGTGCCCAAGCCATGAGTGTACTGGCTGCACGTATTCAAGCTGTTGAAGACGAAAAACGCCGTAGCGCCGAAGAATCGACCCGTCGTAGTCTGGTTGCCAGTGGCGATCGCTCCGAACGTGTACGTACTTACAACTTCCCGCAGGGCCGCGTGAGCGAACACCGCATCAACTTGACCTTATATCGCTTGAACGAAGTGATGGAAGGCGATCTCGATGCTATTTTATTGCCTCTGATGCAAGAGCATCAAGCCGATCAGTTAGCCGCACTGGCTGACGAGCAGGGGTAATTTTGTCAGATCAATCTAGCATAGCCGAAGCCCTGCAATGGGCTTATGTGCAGTTAGCATCAACCTCTGAATCCGCTCATTTGGATGCAGAGGTTTTGTTGTTATATTGCCTCAATAAAAGCCGCAGCTATTTATACACTTGGCCTGAAAAATCCTTGACGGTTGAGCAGTGGAAACGCTTCCAGCAAATGGTACAGAAACGCCAAAAAGGCGTACCTGTGGCACATATTGTCGGTGAGCGCGAATTTTGGTCGTTGCCTTTTATCGTGAACGACACCACTTTGATCCCGCGTCCTGATACGGAAATTCTGGTTGAAACCGCCTTGAACCTGCTGCTTTCCACCTACGCCAAAGTGCTCGATTTAGGCACAGGCACTGGGGCGATTGCGCTGGCGTTGGCGTCTGAGCGTGAGTCATGGCAAATCACCGCGGTCGATAAAGTCGATGATGCCGTGGCTTTGGCTATCGCGAACCGCGAGAACTTAAAGCTGCCACAGGTCGAAATTCTCCAGAGTGACTGGTTCAGTGCTGTAAAGTCACGGGACTTTGATTTAATCGTTTCAAATCCGCCCTATATTGATGAATCAGACGAACACTTGCACCAAGGTGACGTGCGTTTCGAGCCCCAAAGCGCGTTAACCGCCGCCGAGGAAGGCTTTGCCGATCTTTATTATATTGCCAACACTGCCCGAGATTACTTAAAGCCTAACGGCTATATCCTGCTCGAACATGGTTTTGAGCAAGCTGTAAAACTCAGAGCTAAGCTTATCGAACTGGGCTACGAGAATGTCGCCACAGTGCGAGACTTTGGCAGTAATGATAGATGCACTATGGGTAAATGGGCGGAGTAAGTTACTAAAAATAAATTCGATGACCCAGAGAATAATGATGAGACTTTAGACTTATTAACTTGTCATCTTAAATATAACGCTATTGCCAATCTGCAATAGCGTTTTTTATGTGTAGGTATTTTCTTAAAATAGTGTCTTCAGTCAATATAAGATGACTATTCTTAGGAGATATAGTTATAGGATATAGTTTAATCAGCTGTGGAATGGGACATTTTTCTTCAGCATTTGCTATAAATTTTATATAGCGTTAATAGAAATAACGTAATTAATTATGATGAAAATGGATTTTTTATCGAATTCTAAATTAAATTTTTATTGGGAATATAATGCCAGTATTTACTGGCATTAAGGTTTTAAATTTATAGCCTTAGAAGCTGTAGCCTATTCCTACAGTGAAGCTCGTCATTTCAAATACTCCAGAATCCTGGTAGGCTAATGTTGTCATAATTTCGAAGCCATTATAAAAACGACAACGCCAACCTAATGCGGCATATAAGCCATATCCATCGTCTGAATACTCCTCTATAGTTATAACATCATCACTACTATTTTCGTAGTCATTCAATTGATAATTAGCTTTAGATTGAGATAATCCGGCCTTAAATATCGCATTATGTCTTGCTGATATTTGGTATGTATATGTGCCAGCAAGCCGAGAGGAATAAGAGTTCTCCAACACGTAATCGTCAAAAACACCATGTATTGCTGCGGTAAAAGGCTCACTTTGAAATGGTGTGTAACCTACTTCTACTCCCCAATCTGGGGTGAATTGATAGCGATAGGCAAAATCATAATGGGTAATGCCCCCATAGTCTTCTGTTGAGCCTAAACCCAAGCCTGCAGAGAAGCCATGGGTTTCGTCTGCGCTAGATGCTGTAGTGGAAATGAGTAAAGCTAAAAGTATAAATAAGCGTTTCATTGTACTTCCTGTAATCACATTAATCCATGAACTCTAAAAGTAATAGATTTGGTTGCTAATTGTAAATTTTTTGATTTTTATTTATTTCGTATGGTCTCCCGATAAGTGGGCAGATGTCAGTAAGCTTATATTGAAACAAATGTAATAATTTATTATTTCTTATTAGACTTCAGTAATTCGCTATGTATTTTACTTGGTAAACAGTGATTATTGTTAAATCCTCATTGTTTCTAAATGAACTAAATTAGATTTTTATAGTATGTTTTGTGTTGGTTGTATTCGTATACAGTGTGCGGAAATACATTTTTAATGAATGGGAGTTATTTCATTCAGATTTAAGGTTTGATTTTTATGTTAACGCTATTTTTGATAGCCACGAGTTCAAATCCGAAGTGCGAGATTTGGCAACTAAACCACTACTTTATTATCCAGTTAGAACACTAGGTTACTCGCTCCTTCCTGCATACCGTTCTATTTTTTCGAATGTTTAGGCCGTGATTTCGCGTTATTCTTTTGTAAACTTCCTTGTTATTCTGCCTGCATCAGCAAAGCGTTTGCGTCTTGTGTTAGCTGTACGGTCTTGGCGTTTCACGTATCGCTTTGCTCAACCGATAGGAGAGCAGCAATGAAAGTATTTAGTCAGTTTTCCGCCAAAGCCGCGATGGATGGCGATGGGGTCAATATTCGCCGTGTCGCCGATTTTGTGACGACTAAATTTGATCCTTTCTTGATGATCGACGAAATAAAATCCGATGATGAACAAGATTTTATTGGTGGCTTCCCCGCACATCCTCATCGCGGGATGGAGACCTTCACTTACATTCGTAAGGGCGGTTTTGAGCACCGTGACCAAATGGGTAATGTGAAGGCGATTTGTGCCGGCGATGTGCAGTGGATGAGTACCGGGTTCGGTGTAGTGCATTCTGAAATGCCACTTGCCGATGCTGTCGATGGTCTGCATGGATTCCAAATTTGGGTCAATATGCCCGCCAAAGACAAGTTGCGTCCAGCGAAGTATCAAGATACCGCGGGTAGCGCGAGCGTTGAAGTGACCAGTAACACTGGCGCTAGCTTAAAAGCCTTAGCGGGTGATTGGGGCTTTAAAGATCAACCGCTTATTAGTGCGACCATCCAAGGATTAGCGGGCGAAGCAGCCATTGCCGATCTGAGCCTAGCACCAAATGCTGAGGCCACGCTTGATTTGTCTCAACACGAGTTTGTCGCCTTGTACTTGTACCAAGGTGACTTAAGTAAAGGTGAAGACTCACAGTGGTCATATCATCAGGGCGAGTTTTTAGTGCTCGATAGCCAAAGTGTGCTTAAGTTTAAAGCCGATGAGCGCGGCGCTGGGATGTTACTGTTTGCGGGTAAACCTATCCGTGAAAAAATCGTCCAAATGGGTCCCTTTGTGATGAACACCCAAGCAGAAATTCAGCAGGCGATCCGCGATTATCAAGAAGGGCGTTTCGGCCACATCGCGTAATTTGTTAAATCTGCCGCGCTGAGCTAATTCTAAATCCAAGCCAATTTAAGTTTAAGCCCTGTATTCCTGCAGGGCTTTTTTGTTGCTGTTTACGCCTGCTATGTCTATTGCTTAAGGACTTGAGGCAAAAGCCGCGCTTTGTTGCTACAATAGCCGTGCTTTTGGGTTGAGCGAGCCTAGCGCTTAAATCTAAACTCAAGCTAGCCCAAAGCTAACCTGAATCTTGATAGACCAGTTTAATCGATAAGTAACGCAATTTCAGTAACCTAGCAGCCGCTTCGTTACCCACCACAGGATATTCACCTTGAGCAACTCTGATACTAAGCCTAATCCATCAATGGCTTTTGCGACTCTTAAGCTAAAACCCGAACTGCTTGAGAACCTTTCTTCTATGGGCTACAACGAGATGACGCCAATTCAGGCGCAAAGTTTGCCACCCATTTTAGCGGGGCAGGATGTGATAGGTCAGGGTAAAACTGGCTCGGGTAAAACGGCCGCCTTTGGCTTAGGGTTACTGAACAAGTTAGACGTTAAACGCTTTCGCATTCAAACCTTAGTGTTATGCCCAACCCGCGAGTTGGCCGACCAAGTGGCGCAGGAAATCCGTACCCTTGCCCGTGGTATTCATAACGTTAAAGTACTGACACTTTGCGGCGGTGTGCCTATGGGGCCACAGGTTGGTTCGCTGGAACACGGCGCGCACATTATTGTGGGTACGCCGGGTCGTATCGTCGATCACTTAGATCGCAATCGCTTAGATTTAAGCAATCTCAACATGTTAGTGCTCGATGAAGCCGATCGCATGTTAGAAATGGGCTTCCAACCCGCCCTTGATGCGATTATCGAACAAGCCCCGCGTGAGCGTCAGACGTTGCTATTCAGCGCGACGTTCCCTGAGCAAATTCAATCAATTGCCAAGCAAATCATGTATGACCCAAGCATGGTTAAAGTTGAAGGTAATCACGACAGCTTGAGCATAGCCCAACATTTTTATCATTTAGACGATGACAAGGCGCGTATGCAAGCGCTGCAATTATTGTTGTTAGAACATAAGCCTGAAAGCGCAGTGGTGTTTTGTAACACTAAACGCGAAACCCAAAAAGTGGCCGATGAGCTTGAAGGTTTAGGCTTTAGCGTATTGGCTTTGCACGGCGATTTAGAGCAAAGAGACAGGGACGAAACCCTGCTGCAATTTGCTAATAAGAGTGCCTGTGTATTAGTGGCGACCGACGTTGCTGCCCGTGGTTTAGATATCGATGCGCTGGATGCCGTGTTTAACTATCACGTCGCCTATGACACCGAAGTGCACATTCACCGCATCGGTCGTACTGGCCGTGCGGGCAGTAAAGGCGCCGCTTATACCTTCTATAACGACCAAGACGGTTACAAAATTGCCTTGTTAGAAGAGTATTTAGAGCGCGAAATTACCAGCGAATCACTGCCATCTGAAAGCCTGCTCGGCAACACGCCTGCAGCGCCAACCATGATCACTTTGCAGATCGATGGTGGTAAGAAGGAAAAACTGCGTCCAGGGGATATCTTAGGCGCGCTGACAGGCGAAAACGGTATCGAAGGCTCACAGGTGGGTAAAATCCAAGTGACCGATTACCGCGCCTATGTGGCCGTAAATCGTAAGGTTGCCAAGAAAGCACTGAACAAAATTACTGGTGGCCGCATTAAAGGAAAATCTTACCGCGCTTGGCCAATGAAGGAAGTTTGGCTTGAGTTGAATCGTACCTCGATTTAATTCGCTCTATTTTTAAAGGGAATAAACTCAGGTTTATTCCCTTTTTTATTGGGTTTTATAGCGGTAGTCACTACACCTTTGTGTCTACTTCACCTCGAATCTTATTGGGCGATTAAGTAACACTTTGTATTTGTCTGCTTAATTGATATGCCCCTCAGCTTGCCTGTGTTAGAAGTGATTCTGAGTAAAAAATAAATGAGCAGATAAACGGCTTTGTCAGGTGATAAGGCGTGCATCGGTTTGGAGTATTTATGTTTCGATGGACTATTTTACTAAGCATCTTTTTAAGCGCAGCGAGCGCTGCATCAATTCAGCCAGAGCCGCAACTGGAGTCTAAGTCAAAGCCGCAACCGTTACAGCACTTCATCTACATTAATCATCGTGAGGCCAACGGAGAAAACATTCGTGCCGATAAGGCGCTGCGCGATCTCCGTTTTGGCGGTGCGCAGATTGTTTATACTTGGCGCAGTTTAGAGCCTAAGCAGGGCGAATATGATTTCAGCGCGATTAGGGCCGATATTGCGTATCTCGATTCGATAGGCAAAAAATTGTGGATCCAGCTGCAAGAGAAATCCTTTACGCCCAGAGTCAATGTGCCGCGTTATTTGCTCGATGATCCGATTTATCAAGGCGGTGTGTTGAAGCAAAGCATGTTGAGTGCACCAGAGCGTGATCCCAATAAACCGGTGACGGATGATGAGTATGGCTGGTCAGCCAAAATGTGGGAGCCCTCAGTGCGTGCACGTTATCAACAATTGGTGCGTCAGCTTGGCCAAGAGTTTGATGGGAAAATTGCGGGCATTAACTTTAGTGAAAGCTCAATTGATGTGGGGACTGAAAACGCCGATGGAACGACCACCTTCCCCAGTGATTTTAATCCTAAAGCCTATATCGATGCGATTGGCGAGAATATGCAGGTATTATCTGAGTCATTTCAGCATTCAACCGCTATGGTGTATTTGAACTTTTTGCCAGACGAATGGCTGCCATGGAATGACAAAGGCTATATGCGAGGCTTATTTGCGCAAGCCAAATCGCTCAACATGGGTGTGGGTGGCCCAGATTTGATGCCTTACCGTAAAAGTCATATGGCACAAAGTTATGCCTTTATTAAAGAGTACCCAGCGACACTGGTGAAAGGTATGGCGGTGCAAGACGGTAATTTGCGGCAGATTAATCCTAAAACGGGTAAAAAGAATACTGTGCCTGAGCTGTTGGATTTTGCACAAAACTACCTAGGCTTAGACTACATTTTTTGGGTTGAAGATGAACCCTATTTTACGGATGAAGTCCTGCAGCAGTTGCCAGATACAAAGGCGAATTAACTTAGGTTGCCGTTTTAGGCTGTTTTTAAGGCAGTGATTGTTCAAAGCGTAGATAACGAGCTAAGCATCGATAAAGACAAACTAAGACAAACAAAAACGTCCAATTCCATACGGAGTTGGGCGTTTACGGCTAAATCGCTAAGCAAGTTCGCTTAGCTTTTGCATTAATCCTGTGAATGTCTTGGACGACTCGCACCGTTATTTGGGCGACGGGTGTTTTTCTTTGGGCCATTGGCGTAAGGATTCTCACCCGCTTGGCCACGATTCTCGCCAGCACCTGAACGGCTTTCACTTGGACGACTAGCGCCTGCGCTATTGGCTCGGCCATCGTTTGAACGTGGGGGACGAGGTTTGGCATCACTGCGGGATGCGCTACTGGCTTCACCGCTGTGTCTTGGATTCTTGTCGTTTGGCTTGTGACCGCGCGCGACGTCACCGCTGCGTTGACCGTCTTTATGCTCGGCGCTTCTTGGGGCACCATCGCGTGAGCTAGGTTGGTTTGAGCTGCGGGTATTTCTACGACTTGGTACTGATTTACCGCTACTTTTCCCGCCGCCACCTAAACGTGATTCTGGCAATTCATGGTTAAAGCCTTCAACCATTTCTCGGTCTAATACGCGATTGATCAAACGCTCGATATCGTTCAGCAGTTTGATTTCTTCGTTACTTACCAGTGACACGGCTTGACCCGATGCGCCAGCGCGGCCAGTACGGCCGATACGATGCACATAATCTTCTGGCACGTTTGGTAAGTCGAAGTTAACCACTTGTGGTAATTGGTCTATGTCTAAACCGCGGGCAGCAATATCGGTTGCTACCAGTACGCGAGCTTGACCATTTTTAAAGTCGGCCAAGGCTTTAGTACGGGCGGTTTGGCTCTTGTTACCGTGGATAGCGGCGGCTTTGATACCTGCCTCTTCAAGGCTTTTCGCCAGACGGTTAGCACCATGTTTAGTGCGCGAGAATACCAACACTTGTTGCCAATCGTTTTGCTTGATGAGTTGGATCAAGAGTGCCGATTTTTGGCTCTTATCAACAGGGCAAACCCATTGTTTTACTGTGGTCGCTGCCGCGTTACGCGGCGTGACCGAAATTTCGACTGGATCATTGACTAGGCCTTTGGCCAGCTCACGAATTTCATCGGAGAAGGTGGCTGAGAACATCAGATTTTGGCGTTGCTTAGGTAAAATGGCCAAAATCTTACGGATATCGCGGATAAAGCCCATGTCGAGCATGCGGTCGGCTTCATCTAACACTAAGATCTCAAGCTGGCTGAATTTCACCGCTTTTTGATTATATAGATCCATCAATCGACCAGGTGTGGCGACTAATACGTCGACACCGTGGCGCAATTTCGCGATTTGTGGATTGATAGGCACGCCACCAAATATCACCGCTGAGCGCAGTGGTAAATTCTTACCATAGGTTTCAACACTTTCTGCAACCTGAGCTGCCAATTCGCGTGTCGGAGTTAACACTAATGCGCGCACTTGGCCTGCTTGGGCACGGTTACCTTTACTCAGGAGTTCGAGCATAGGTAGGGTGAAACCTGCTGTTTTACCTGTTCCTGTTTGGGCGGCCGCCATCACATCTTTGCCTTGAAGCACAGCGGGAATTGCTTGAGCTTGGATTGGCGAAGGTGTGTCGTAGCCTTGTTCGGCAACGGCTTTAAGTATCGGGGCCGATAAGCCCAGGGAGGTAAAACTCATAGATTGGTCTCTTGTGGCAACACTGTGCTGCATTTATGGTCAATAGCCAGGTCTGCTGGCGGGCGTGCAGCTTACAGGATCAGGGCTTTAAGTGCCATCTAATAAAGGTTTTTGGGCTGGGTTTCATTCATATTGGCACATAAATCGCTTGTCGGCGGCTTTCACTCGGCCTCGCTTATCTTTTAGGCGCAAGTTTAGATGGCAGAGTTTGAGGTTATGGAAGTTAATTGATTTCAAGGAATAAGATGACTATTAGGCTTATTTCATAATATCAATTGAAGTCATAGGCATTTTTTATCTAGAGTTAGAATGAGTTAGCGGTAGATCACGCTACAATAATGAGAGTGGTATAAACTAAAGTCGATTGGAGTAGAATTAATCAATGACGCAATTGGTTTAGCTATCTGTTCAGTTCGTGATTGATGTTATTCGCTGAATTTTTAACAATGAACCGAGCGAAAGAATTATTGAGTGTTTTCACGGTCACGTTTAACTGAGTCATTCATGTTTAACTTAGTCATTTAGATGGAGTGGCTTAAGAGCAGTTCTCTGCATGCTTGCGATTTATCTCACGTTTATTTTAGGATGAGGCATTGTGGGAACGGTTAAACGCCTCTCATTTATAGGTGGATTATGACAGCGATACAGCATATTGAACGCCTTGCACGAGGACGCAGTGAACAAGCCGTCGCTGTGATTAAAAATGTGCAGCAGATGTCAAATATCCCCATGCATGAGATGCAACTCGCGCTTAAACAATTGCTCAACTGTGGCCGAATTGCGCTGCATTTTCATCCAGATAGAATTGATAGCCGTGGTATGACTGTTGCCGAAGGTTTACTGCGCGATGGTCAATACCGCAGCCAGTTTGAGACCCATATTTCCAATGGTCAGTTGTCACCTGAGTTAGGTGGCCCACGGGATCATTGGGAAAATCAGCTTTTTGGGGATGTATACAAGGGCACTAAATCTCGGCCTAAATACGGCGCACTCGATCTGGGGATGTGGCAGGACGGTCCCGCCCCACGTTTTGGAAGCTGTTATTTTTTGACTCATACGAGTGCGATGGCGCGCTCAACCTTTAGTTATCTTGACTCGTATCGTAATCCGAAAGAGAAAGGCACGCTGTCATGTTTCGATGATATTTTAGCGGCGCTGCTGACTGAGAGTTTTGAGCGTCACTATGCCTTAGGCAAATCCGACTTTAAGCCGCTGAATGTGATCCATTATTTGGGGCATCAGCTCAATGCTTCCTTGCTTTCACGTTTCGAGCGGCCGCTATCGAATAATCTTGACCATTATATAGAGGCGCAGATCCATGGCGATGTTTCCCTCGATGAAGATATCGCCATGCTGGTGGCGGACCCCAGTTTTAAGGGGACTGATATTGGCGCAAGCTTAAGTAAAATTTGCGATAAATATGATATTGAGCTGCAATATTATGATGGCTTTAGCCTGCATACGGCGCAGATCCCCAGTGATTTCCGTGGGCCAACTATGCCATCGCTGGCTAATCGGATTGCCATAGAAGACAGAGTCGATGCCTATGCCATAGGCGTGGCGGCGCGGGATTTATACCATTCCCCCCAGCATTGGCGCGACCGCGGTAATCGTGCGCAAGTCGCCCATGAACTTAAGTTGCTCTGGCATGTGCTGGTGAAATACGGTGGAGTGTAATAAGCGCGAACTCTTTAAAAATGCTTAATTGTAAACGTAAGCATTAACAACAAAATGAGTTTAGGTCGTAAATAAAACAGCGAGATAACATCAGGTTAATTCGCTGTTTTTTTTCTATAGATATTTTATCGTTAAGGTCGCCTAGCAACCAGTGTCGACTTTTTTATAAGTGGGGACGCCCGTTGTCTCCCATTTATAGTCGATATAACAATTTGTCGCTTCGACTTGCGCTTCTGTGGGCGTGGCAAGGTTCAGTTTTTGCTTTGGTGTGGCGATAACTTCATAGGTGCCGTTGGTGGTGTAAATTCGATAGGACCACTCATTCACATTTAGCCCTGCCGCTTTAAAAATTTCTGGCGGAGTCGTGTAAGCCGTACTTGGCGTTATACCGCTGGTGCTGGCAGCCCAAGGCTGATAGTTTTCGCCACGGATTTCGTCGTAAACGACTCTATTCGTGGTGCCGCTGTTAGCAATTTCCGACTTTGATTTGAATAAAGTGACGGCGGATTTCATCGAAGCCAGTGCACCTGATAGCTGACTCTTATAGGCATCTGATTGTAAATTAATGAATTTAGGTGCAGCTACTACGGCTAATACGCCAAGAATAATAATAACCACAACGAGTTCAATCAGGGTGAAACCAGCATTTTTATTTGGCATAGATAGAGGACATTCAATACAAAGAGCTTCATGCTACCTAAGTTTTTAAAATCAGGCTAGTACTAGGTAAAGTTCCGTTAACTCCTAGATTTATTTATCTTTAGCTCGTTTTTGTGAGTCCGCTAGCAAAAGTCTGTGATAGGGTTTCATCTGTTGTAGATGCCTGCGATACTGCGTCCCTATCGGAACTTTTTAGCTGTTGCAAGCCCCTTAAACTGAATTGTTATCGATAGTCGATCCCCGCTACGAGTCGCTTAATTGTTTTCTTGTTGGAGCACCATGGATAAGTCGTTAGAAAAATCCCTTCTTGTTTGGCTTAAAGCCCAGAAAAAAGCCTGTGGCCTGTTCCTTAAATTGTCGTTATGGCTTGGGATGATAAGCGCCGTCGCTATGGTGGCGCAGGCTTATATTATCGCGACGATTCTGGATGGCGTGATCATAGGGCAAGTTATACCGCTAACTGACAATGCCCAAACGATCAGTTCCAGCGTGAATATTGATACCTATACACCTCATTTTATTGCGCTAATTGCCTTGATGTTACTGCGTGCCTTGCTGGCTTATGGGCGTGAGCGCGCCAGTTTTGAGGCGGGTAAGCGTCTACGTGGCCATATCCGCGCGGCAGTGATGGATAAGCTGACTAAGCTAGGGCCAGCGTTTATTAAAGGTAAACCCGCAGGCAGTTGGGCCAGCATAGTCTTAGAGCAAGTCGAAGATTTACAAGATTTTTATGCCAGATACCTTCCGCAAATCAGCCTTGCTGGTTTTATTCCCATCCTCATTTTAGCGGCGGTATTCCCGATTAACTGGGCTGCAGGCTTAATCCTGTTACTCACAGCGCCATTAATCCCTATGTTTATGATCTTAGTTGGCATGGGCGCTGCCGATGCGAATCGCAAAAATTTCAGTGCGCTAGCAAGATTGAGCGGCCATTTTATGGATAGATTAAAAGGCTTAAGCACGTTGAAACTTTTTCACCGTGGTGATGCCGAGCTTAAGGTGATCGCGAGTGCTTCAGAAGAGTTTCGTAGCCGCACTATGTCGGTGCTACGCATGGCATTTTTAAGCTCGGCAGTCTTAGAGTTTTTTGCCGCGGTATCAATTGCAGTATTGGCGGTTTACTTTGGTTTCAGTTATTTAGGCCATTTGGATTTTGGCTACTATGGTGCCCATGCCAATATTAGCTCGAGTATAGTGCCTGAGGTGGGCGGTATTCCTTTCAGCTTATTTACTGGGCTATTTATTCTGATTTTAGCTCCTGAGTTTTATCAACCGCTGCGCGACATGGGGACTCATTACCATGCCAAGGCGCAGGCTATAGGCGCGGCAGAAGCTTTGATTACCTTGCTCGAACATCCGGAACCTGAATTTGCCGGCCACGTCCGTATCAATATCATAGAGACGCTGAGTGCCGACAATCTTGAGGTGTTCAGTGTCGATGGAACGCGTTTACTTGGCCCGCTGAGTTTTGAGTTAAAAGAGGGTGAACGCTTAGCCTTAGTTGGCCCGAGTGGGGCGGGTAAAACCAGTTTACTCAACGCCTTATTGGGATTTTTACCCTACAAGGGCCATTTGTTGATTAATGGCCATGAGTTATCCGCATTAGACTTAGCCCATTGGCGACAGCACTTAGCTTGGCTTGGACAGGAACCGCAGTTATTTCATGGCACAGTGCGGGATAACGTGGCCTTAGCCGACCCCACTCTGCCCGACGATACGCTGTGGCACTTACTGGCTGAGGCCAATATCAGCGACTTCGTTAAGGCGCAGCCATTGGGTTTAGATGCCCCAGTCGGTGAACAATCCTCCGGTTTATCCGTTGGCCAAGCTCAACGTATTGCTTTAGCAAGGGCGCTTGGGCAGCAGGCGAGTTTGTTTGTCCTTGATGAACCCACAGCCAGTTTAGATAGCCAGAGTGAGCAGGCGGTGAGTTCTGCGCTGAATCGCGCCATGGCGGGTAAGATGTGCATTATGGTGACCCACAGATTAGATCAATTAGATCAAATGGATACTATTCTTGTGCTCGATCAAGGCTTGATAGTGCAGCGGGGCGATTTTGCTACTTTGTCTAACACGCACGGCTTATTCCAAACTTTACTGCGTGAGAATGTTGAGTCGGTGGCGGATATTGAGCTTGTGTCTACAGAAATCGCGACGCCATCCACGACAAATGCCGAAGCCGCGAAAGGAGATGACCTATGAAAGTGCTGATCCCCTTTATCCGTCTGTTCTCGCACCAATGGCTGATGATGTCCGTGGGCTTGCTGCTGACCATTATTACGTTGATGGCTGGCATAGGTTTACTGTCACTTTCGGGCTGGTTTCTTTCCGCTACTGCTGTTGCAGGTTTGACGATAGTCACGGCGCAGTCCTTTAACTTTTTCACTCCTGCTGGCGGGGTACGTTTCTTATCTATTGCCCGAACCGCTAGTCGTTATGGCGAGCGTTTAGCGACCCATGAGGCGACCTTTAAGTTGCTGACTGAACTTCGTGTTTGGGCGTGGCGTAAACTCTTGCCGCTAAGTGCTAAAAATCTGCAAGGTCTGCGCCGTGGTGACATGCTCAATCGCTTAGTGGCCGATATCGATACCCTAGATCATCTTTACCTGCGACTGCTCACGCCTATGGCAGCATCCCTTCTGATGACGGGGCTCTTGTATCTGTTTCTTGCTTGGTTCGATGCCAAACTTGCTCTCAGTCTTTGCTTATTCTTAGTCGCTGTTTGGCTGGTGATGCCACTGCTATTTTATCGCCTTGGACACGGGCCGAGCCGGACTATGCTTGAAACCAAGCGTCATTATCGTGTGCAGTTGCTGGATATGTTGCAAGGCCAAGCCGAACTCAGTCTATTTGGCGCGAACGACAGATTCAGGCAGAAACTGAATGATGCTGAAATTGCACTTTTTCGCAGCCAAAGCGCGATGGCCAATATCACTGCTCTCAGCCAAGTCATGTTGATCCTCTCCACTGGCTCAGCCTTGATCATGATGCTTTATTTAGCCGCTCAAGGCGTGGGTGATGCCGTGCCGCCGGGCCCCATGTTTGCGCTTATGGTGTTTGCCACTATGGCCTGCGTTGAGATGATGATGCCGATTGCGGGCGCGTTTCAGCATTTGTCAGGCTGCGTATTGGCGGCGACACGGATTAATGAAATCACCGAACAAGAGGCCGATATTCAATTTGCTGTCGATACAGGCCTTAAGGCAAAGTCTGGCGCCTTACAGATTGAAGATATCCACTTTGGTTATCGAGACGATCAACACGTGCTGCAAGGCTTGTCCCTTGAGATAAATGCGGGACAAAAAGTCGCGTTACTTGGACCAACGGGTTGCGGTAAGTCGAGTTTACTGGCGCTGATTACCCGCGAATGGCAAGCGCAGCAAGGGCACATCAAGCTCGATAGTCTTCCTCTTTCAGATTACAGCGAGCGCGGCCTTAGGGATGCGATAACTGTGATTAGCCAACGCATCTATTTGTTTGCGGGCACCTTGCGGGAAAATTTAGTATTAGCGCTACCTGTTATCGAAGGTGAGAAACGCACGGCCCACGACGCGCGCTTGATTGATGTGTTACAGCGGGTTGGACTTGGCGCTTTACTCACGGGTGATAAACCGCTGGATATGTGGATTGGTGAAGGTGGACGTCAGCTTTCGGGCGGGGAGCAGCGCCGGATTGGTGTTGCAAGAGCGCTGCTGCGTGATGCGCCGCTGCTATTGCTCGATGAACCGACTGAAGGGTTAGATAAACGTACCGAGAGAGAAATTTTAAGTTTACTATTTGAGTTTGCTCAGGATAAAACCTTGCTGATGATTAGCCATCGTTTAACGGCTATGGCGAAGATGGATCAAATTCATTTACTCGGTCAGGGGAGGATTATTGCGTCTGGTACTCACCAGAGCTTAATTGAAGACAGTGCAGAGTATCAGGCCTTGTACCAAAGACTCGCTTAAGGTTTTGGATTTAATCTTTTAGAATTAAGACGTTGGCGCTCAATATTATAAATAGCGATATATTTTACCCATTAAAAGCGGATATGAATGTAGCGCGGCGCAAAAAGTGATCACGCCTAGCTATTATTATGATCACTTTGTTTTAGGGCTTACTTTACTGCTAAATGCCCACATTAAGTGGCCATTTCCATTTGTTTTACCAATTCCAAATGAGTAGCTCTTGTTGCTCTCCAGAACGTCCTGTACCTCCTACTGTATAACGTATTCCTAGCGTTTTCATTTGTAACCCAGCAAATGCCTCTCGCATTTCGGGGATGTCATTAACGCTGATCACCATCTTACCTTTGATAGTCTTCGCCAGCTCGGCCATCAACGCGTATTGCTCTAGTCCAAACTCTACTCCATAGCCTGTGGTACTCCAGTAAGGCGGGTCTAAATAGAACAAGGTTTCAGGTTTATCGTATCGTCTTACACATTCCGCCCAGTCCAACCGCTCAATATAAGTTCTCGCAAGCCGAAGATGCGCAATGCTGAGATCCTCTTCTATTCGCAGTAAGTTCAAACCTGCTGGGCGTGATGCCGAACTCCCAAAGTTCTGACTAGATACCTTGCCACCAAACGCCAGTTTTTGCAGATAGTAAAATCGGCTCGCTCGCTGAATATCGGTTAAGGTCTCAGGGTTAGTATTCTTCTGCCATAAGAACTCTTCACGACTGATTAAAGCCCATTTAAAGTGCCTTAGAAACTCTTCTAAATGATGTTTAATTACTCGATAAAGATTCACCAAATCGCCATTCATATCATTAACCACTTCCACCCGCGCTTCATCTTTGCTGAAGAACATAGCGGCACCACCGCAGAATGGCTCCACATAGGTATGATGCTCAGGGAATAACGGTAAAATCTCTTTAACTAATCTACGCTTACCACCCATCCAAGGGATGATCGGTTTTGGCATGTGAGCCTCCTTTTTTAGGATTTTTTATGCTAGGCTCGGTTCGCCGTGTCGACGCGGTGAGGGAGCCTTGGTTGGCTCACAGGGTGTTATCCTGTGTGTTGACGGTCTGGGAATGTTGGAAGCATTGCCAGACCGCTCTCTTTTTAAATCTGAATTAAACCTCCACTCCCTCCACTAAAACCGCCCCTTCAAACTCTGGCAAGGCCATGATGTGAGCATAAGCAGCATTCCGCGGTGTCATGTCATCAAAATCTGGATTATCCAGATTAATGCTAAACACCTTAGTGTTGCGGCCATCTTTAAATATCTCGACTGGTGGCTTGCCAGCATCAAACGCGGATTGGTCTTTAAAAACACTAACAATAGCACTACAGCCACGGCCGCCATTTTGTGACTTTAGTATTTTATAAGATTGATTTACTGCATCACCCACGCCGCCTGGCGCGGTCATAATGTCTAGCCGCTCTGAAGCCGATGAATTGTTACTGACGTTAAGTTCTGAAATCACCAGCATCGGATTAGCTAGTTCTAAACCCGATGCCAGCGTAAGTGTTGGTAATGTAAATGCCATAGTGACCTCTTATTGCTCTGTTGAAATGAGTGACAATGTTTGACGTGAAACAACGGTATTTGAAAACGGGCGTGAGTGACTAGAGATGTAAATTCTGTACGTTGCATTTGCAGTAGATGCATTACTATCAACGAATGTCGTACTGCCTGCACAGTTATACGAAACTCGATAAGTGGTCGGCCAAGTTTCTGTATTCACTTCTTTGAAAACGGTACCTGTAAATGTACCACTGGCTCCTGCAACATCTTGCCAGCTTCCTGCTATAAAACGCTGCACTTTCCAGTGCAATATTTCAGCTACTGTTACATTCCCAGGGTCAACTGTTTGCGAGTAACTAGCGCTGCAACTATATGAAACAACCACCGACTTTGGTTTGCCATTCGTGCTAAACGCCCCAACTTCAAGAGCGATTGATGCCGCTGGATAAAGGGCGATTGTGGTATTTTGTGCTCCATTCTTCAGCACTCCAGCACTCAACGAGCCGCCAAAATACTCAGCGCCAGTGACATCAGTCCATCGTGTAGCGTTCGATTTACGAATATTAGGCCAATCAGGATTACCGCCAACTAACAGCCTAGGGCCGCGCCAGTAAACAAGCGAATCAGGGCCAAACGGAGTGGCACTTTCAATTTTCATAATATTTGAGCCGATGAGCCTAACTTCACCGCCCTCAATAATCGGTGAAGTGATTTTTTCACCCGCCTTAATATGGCGGCCGAGAATCGCATCGGATGCAATCGAGTTAGCAGTAAGCCCACCGAACACGGCAAGGCGAGCAACTAGATCATTGAATAGCGCACTGGTACCAAACAGCTTATTGATTAGCGCGGTATCGGCTTGTATTTCATTTGCAGTAAGGCCACCAAACGCGCCTATGCGGGCTTTTAGCTTATCGAATAGGGCACTATTACCGATGATTTGATTAGCAGATATTTGACCGCCTCCAAGGACTGTTACCGATGGATGAATCCATCGGTCAATCCCCAAGACACCGCCATTATAATAGTTCAGTGCTCGAATACTCACGTTTCTACAGTTAGGCGCTAAACGACAAAAATGCTGTGCATTCAATGTCTCTGGAACCGCGTTAATATCAACCTCGCTACCTACTATGTAGCTTCTAATTCTACGCGTTTCACCTGGTTGCATGGTGCCGTTCCAGAAATAAAAATTGGATGCTTCAGAATAGCCACCCGACTCAATTACAAATACTTCTACAGGCCCACCGTCTGAAGTGATCCCGAGAAAATTCATACTGTTTGCGCTGCCAGCAACACGATGAAATGTAAAATTAACTTCGTATATTTTAGTATGATCAATATCGAAAAATGCAGTTTGTCCCGTAACTCCATCATAAGTAGCAACCTCCATAGCCCAAATATGAGTGCCATTGTGATAGTGGTTAACAATAGGGTAATCAGACCAACCAGTACGTTCACCAGTCACACTAAAGTTATTGATTAAGTTACGAGAAAGCACATCAAGCTTATCGACAGTGATAGCTTTAGCTGCAATAGAGTTAGCAGCCAAGCCACCAAACACCGCTAACTGGGCTTGTAGTTGATTGAATAGCGCTGAGTTAGCAACTAATGTAGATATCATTGCGTTTTGTGCAATGAAATTACCCGCAGCAATATCACCAACGGCTAAAAATCTTGCTGCATCAGCTTTAGCGCTTGAATCAGAAAATATGTCATTTGGTGAAGGAGACCAAGCGCTTGCCTTGTTTCCTTCTTCTACTTTATACCAGCTACAATGAACAGCCCCTGTTCGCTCTCCGCCCGACGGCAAGCAATATGAAGTTATGATATAAATCCCCGTTACCGGAGCAATAAAAGACCTGTGGAGCGTTGATTCTATTGTCGAGTTATTATCAAGACCGCGAACAAAAGACCAATCGCCAAGGTAGATCATGCTTGAAAACCAATGGCCTTGGTCTAACGCCAATTGCGTAGCATAACCAGCAGCAGAGAATACATACTCCCTACCAGCGATAAGATAGACAGTTTTATGACCAAATCCGTACTCTGTTGAGTCTATATTGACAAGTGAATAATCAACTAAATTTGTTCCACCAATTTTTATTTGGTCAATTGCAGTAATAGCCGCGTTTTGCGCCGCATCAGCCTTAGCCTGTGCACTGGCAGGCGTTTCACCACCTAATGCTGGCGCGGTAATGCCTTGGTTAAGCAATGACAACGCTGTGATCAAGTTATTCGCTAATGCAGGGTTATTAAGCGCATCTTGCGCGGCCAGCATGTCTTTGTCCGGCGCGTTCGGCAGTTTACCCGCCATCAGGTTATCAAGTTTGGCTTCTTCCTCTGGTGTAAAGACTGGGCCTATATCGGCTTTAATCTTTGACCAGGTATAATCTTGCCAGTTACCGCTTGGGCTGGCAGTTGGCTTATCGGTAGCAAGGCCCATATAGGCTTTACCATCACCCAAGGCTTCGACGGTAGTAAATCCGGTACCGCTTGCATCATCAGCCCAAGCAAACCAAGTGTAGTTTTTAAACGTGTTGCCAATCAGGTCAATGATCGATGAGTTATCTGCCGAGGTTGTCGCTTCTACAGGGCCATACCAACTGCTCACACCGTAGTTATTAATCGTGCGTGCCCAAACATGGTAACGAGTGTTCGGGTGTCTATCTGGCCATACTGCGTCTTTCCCAGTGCCGATAAGCGCGGCTTCAGCGATATTGTTGGTGATACTACCTAAGATCTCAAACTGTGTTGTTTGCGCAATTTGGGCGGCGGTAGTGGGGCGTAGTGTCAGGGTTAACGGCCCAGCAATCACTTCAATTCCTGTTACTGGGGCAGGCAAGGTCGCCCCAATAGTGATGGTCGCAGGAACATTAGAGCGGTTAGCAAAGAGGTTTAGCGCCCAAAGTGATACGGTGTAGAAACCCGTATCTAATTTAGGCAACATCGAGCGGGTAGCATCAGCATTGGTTTGATAAACCACTTCCCCAAGTCCGTTACTCACCTCGATCACATAGCGATAACTACTATTATTTGCGGGTGCGCTCCACGTCAGTTCGCCTTGCCATTGCGGGTCATCTTGATATTCAACGTACTGCAAACCAACGGGCGTTGGTACCGTGGCCGGATTGGGTAAAATCACGTTAGGGGTTAAGTCGCGCTCGGTATAGCTGCCCATGGCGTAGTCGAATAACTCGGGTGAGGTTTCAACCAAAATCAAACTAACGGGCTTACCGTAATCAAACTGCCAATCAACAATTTGAAAGGTACCATCAATCCCTAAGCGTGGCAGACTTAAGCCCACCACTTTACCCACGCTCACCGCCACACCAATCATTTTCACGGGCATAGAGATTTGCATGCCTGCACGCTTCTGTTCTAAGTACAGTTTACCTAGGCGCTGTGCTGTCCATACTGATTGGGTAAAGGGTAGATCTAAATCGTGATCAATATATTCGCCATCGTCTTGGGCACGATAATAGCTAGACTCATAGGGCGGAAAGTCCGTTGGCTGATAGAAGTTGCTAGGGTCAACAAAGGTACCGCGCACCGCGTTACACAAGTCGCTACGCGGCGTATACGGCCTAACATCAATATCACCTGCGGCGTCATCCTCAGTTAACACCAGTACTTCTGGCCCTTGGTACACGCCTGCATATAACCGATACTGGCCACTAACATACACATGCATACCAGCGCCTGCCGTTAGCATTTTCTCCATAATGGATGAAGGCGACACATCCTGGTTATAAGTGCCATTACAGGTATAACGCTTTTCAAACTTGCCCGTTTTATATTCAACCAGTTGATCACTATCGTTGGCAGCCGCCGCAAAATAACTGACGTCGATTTCATGTGCTGCTGCCCCAACGCCTGACTCAAAGCGGTTGTAGTCCAAGCAGCACAATGCCCAGTTATCAGACCATTCCCACGTGGCAGGGTCATTCCAGTTATGTGTGGGTTTACGCGGATCATATATCCGTTTTCCGCGCACCAACGCTTTGATATTGGGCACGCCGTTAGGAAACACTGTAGTGTCGAACTTTAAGCGAGCGTAGAGGTACGTGACACCAAAACCCACATGGGCCGATGTCCACTGGCTGCACTCGGTGGTTAAGTTTGGATCTGATGTGGTTTGATTGCCAAGGTGAATTTTTAGCCGTGCAAAAGTCGCGTACTTAGGCGACATAACACCATTCGACCAAGCGACTTCATCACCAAAATAGATTTTTTCAATGCCATCACATCGATGTCCAGCGAGTGGGATCACTAAATGCAGGTAGGCATTATCCGTTCCCGTTTCCTCGGCAAACACCAAAGGGCCAGATACCATAGCTCGCCCGTAAATCCCGCGCCTAGGTTCAACAGGGCTACGCAGCATTTGCTGCTGTGAGAACGCTTCATTTGCAAAACTACCACTATCAAATTTAGGTGTAGCAGCATAGGTTAGTGCTGCTGCACCAATCCCAATCGCAATGGCCGCAGCGGTAGAGACTACCCCAGCAGCAGCGACACCCGCCGCAATCCCAACGATTACTGGTGGCATGGCAACCTCCAACCAAACTCTACCAGCGTCAGCGGTAACACGACTGCACCTTGCTCACCCATAGCCCACACATTTGCGCCCCACACAATACCGAGCGCGGGTGCATCATCGGCGATCACCAGCGCAATATCGCCACGATTCAACGCTAATGTGGCCACTCGCTCACCAAATGCAGCGTCTGCAATATCACTGATAGAGTTAAAGCCCGCGCGACGTAGTGCCCGCGTTGCGCCCAACTTGCTGTGATAGCGACCGCGAAGTTCTGCCGCTGGGTCAAAACCACACATCTTTTGTACCCAGTTAGCAACAAACAAGCAGCAGTCACATTGGCCCCATTCAAAAGGGCGGCGACGGTAATAAGGTAAAAACTCAATGAAGTTGTTAGTCATTTCATCACCTTTGATTCTGCGCAGTGCCACGACCACCTCCACCGCCTCCACCACCAGAGCCGCCCACAGCTTTACCAGGCACGCCCCAAAAAATTTCTTTCTCAGCCATTTGGCTAACAAACTCAAAAAACTTATCACCCTGGTGGCGTGCTTGTTGGTCGGCATCGGTATAGCGGCTATTGCGTGGGTTCTTCCAATCCACACCACGGCTATTAAGATCAAGCTGGATAGTTGAAGGGTTGCCTAAGCGAATGTTCATCACATCCATGCGGCCGCTAAACAAGGTGTCACGGGCCACGATTTGACAAAAGTTATCGAGGGCGGCCAAGTACAAACTCCCTTGGCGATTCTGGTAATGCTCGGTTAAGGCGATCGACGCTAGCTCTTGCGGGATACCCGATAAGGTTAACCGTAGGCGGTAGGGTTGTACTTGGCCTGACTGCTTAACCATGCCGACTTTGCCAAGTACGCCCGTGCCCTTGTAAACCAAACCTTGATACAGGGCATCACCGACACCCGAGTGCAAACGCAACATGCCAGAGGCAAAATCGAGTTCGGTCATTAAGATGGCGCTGATATTGGGGCGACGTAACCACTGTTGCATTTCAGGCGTCATAAACTGATTCATAGACTGACGTCCTCGATAAGTGAAAGGGTTAAACTGGATAGGATCAGACGCTTAGTAGAACGACGACCACCTTGGTCATCGTCCTTTAGCATCATCACGGCTTTTGCTTTGCGCGTAATAAGTGCGGTGCCGTCATTAGGGATATGCCGCATGGGCGCTTCAAACAAAATCTGACAGTGACCTAATGCATTTGCAGTCGCATCTGCGGTCATAATGTGGAGTTGGTTATTGAGTTGAAAGTAATCACCCGTGCGTAAAAACAGGGTGTTAGGTTGGCAACCGCGCACAGTTAGCTGATGCCCAAACTGACCAGCACCATGCACAACTGGTGCGCCTAACGCACTACCACGCGGGTTAGCATACGCATGATCCCACAATAGAATCCGTCCAGCAGCACCACGTAATTGTGCTAACAGGCCAAACAAAGTAGCCCCTTTCGCACGGGTAAGCGTATCAAAGCGCAACTGTGCTTCCCACGCTGCACCAGGCAGTTCCAGCGTTTGGCGTGAGCTGTTAAACGGATTGCTAAATACCTCCGTTTGCGCTTTTAAGCGCCACACACATTCAGTGGGGTAGATATCATCAGGAAAAATTAACATAGGTCAGTCAACAAGGCCGCTAAATCAGGGTGTAGCCCAAGTGTGACTGACTAAGTGGTTTGGTTGGATTTGAACTACTTCAGGATTAGGTGGTGGTTTAACGGTTTGAACGATAAATCTCGCCGCGGTTATTCATGTCATCCACTACCGCGTCTTTCGTCATTTTAACTAACTGTGGCAATACATCTTCCAGTGTTCTGGCTTGACTTTCATTTTCAACAACTATGGTGTTGTACTGTTGAACCACCACACTACGGCCTGCCCCCCCGCCGTTCGCACTGGCCTGCATCGCATTCATCAAGGTTTGTTGCTGCTTGCGGGTGTAAATGGTTTCGCCACCATCCAGTAAATAAGTCCCTTCACGGGGGATAGTACCGCCACCGTGGAACTTACCGATGATGCTGGGTAGCATTGCCATTGCTGCTACCATGGCCGCCATACCAATCATGGCACCACTACCCATAGTTGCAATCGAGGTAGTTGCGGCTGCGGGGGCCATTGAGGCTGTAATTGCGGCTCCTGTGCCTGCAGCTGTCGTCGCAGCTGTAGTGGCATTGGTCGTCATTAGAGTATTATCAAATGCGGCCGCCAACGCTTTTTGCGCCATCCACTCAACTAACATTTGTACTGCGGCCTTACCCACACCTTTTAGCACTTGTGCAGTAGCATCACCAAAATCTTTAGCTTCAAACAATGCATCAGCGGTAGCACTACCTATCCCTTGGCTCATGCGTTCAACACTGTTCTGCCACATTTCATCCCAATCAAAACTCACACTTTTGTTAATATCCTTCATTGCCTCAGCATGGCGGCGTTGCTCAGCTTCAATCAGCGCATTAATTTGATTACGCTTTAACGCTTCAGACTCAGGGGTATCATTCAGCTCAGTATTGAGCACATCCAAATTATTGGTATGAGTTTGTTGCTCAGCGTATTGAGGGTCGAGTTGATTCTGTAACTGACTGTATGGAGTGCTTTCTTCATACTGATTTTTCAGTAGGCCGAGCAAACGAGTGCGCTCCGCAATTGGCGCATTGGTTGATTCAAAATAGGTCTTTAATAATGCTTCCTGTTTAGCGTATTCCTTCGCCGCTTGGGTAACGGGGTCAATAGCGCCCAACAAGGTGTTAAGTTGATCTTGGCGCTGCTTTTCAGCATCCTTATTTTTCTTGGTTTGTTCCTCCGCCGCTTTGGCAGCATCCAAATCAGCAGCAACTTTTTGCAACTTACTGGTCATCAGTGGGTCAAGGCCCTTAAGCGCCCCCATCTCCAGCTCATAACGCAGCTTAGCCGCTTCTGACGTTTGGCCATAAAGCGTTAACTGCTTTTGTAGATTGATCAACATTTCAGCGGCGGTTTTAGTCAGATTGGGATCGATAATTGTAATGTCAGTTTTAATCTCAGGCATACCTACAGTGAATAGTGCCTGTTGTTTTTTACTGGCAATATCCAGCTGTTTGTTCAATTCCACCGCACGAGCTTTTAGCCGTTCTATTTGGTCATCATTACCCGTCATACCGCCCCAAGCATCAAATACGGGTTCTCTATTGAGTCGGTCAATTTCTGTGGTCGTCGCAATCAGTTCATCCCGCACGGCCTTCATTTCTGTGGCCAGCACCCGCACTTTAGATTGACGCTCAAGCTCTGATAGCTTTTGATACTTCCCGACCAATGTTTCCATTGAATCACCCAACTCATTTGTTGGGTTTAAAGCCTCGCGCGCGCCGCTAGTCCAATAAATAAGCCCTAGTGCAGCCATCGCCGCTAAACCAACAGGCCCACCAACTAACGCCAAAGCAGCGTTAAATGTTCGCGTGGCTAAGGTTGCAGCAGTGGTTGCAGCAGTCACCGCCTGACGGGCAGCCGTAAGCCGTGCCTCGGCGACCACGGCTTGACCTGCCGAAATTGACGAAGCTCTCAGTGCAAGGGCCCGTTTTTCTTCTGCTAATGCTGCGGCCAAGGTCGTTGCTCGGGTTTTAGAACTCGCGATTTCAGTAACAATCAAACTCGTTGCATGAGTGCCAAGGGCGGCGGTTCCTCGTCCAAGCGCGACGGCTAACCCCAATCCAACCACATCGACTAAAGTGCCAAAGTTTTCGCTTAACACCACAATGCCACTAGCGAGCGTTGCGGTAGCGCCCAGGGCTTCATTGCTTTTGCCAATCCAATCGCTGTACACGTTATCCATCGCAGTCAGTGCATCACGCACTGAGGTGGGCATATCCTGCACCGCCTTGAGGTTTTTTTCGTGCGACTGCAATAGCGCATTGGTGAGGTCAGTAATCGATAGCTTGCCCGAAGTGCCAAGCAAACGGATCTCTGCCCCAGTTTTACCCGTCGCGGCAGTGAGATTGTTCAGTACGCTGGGCATCACGCCAAAAATAGATTGCCAGGCATCGGCATCCACTTTGCCAGACTGAATCGACTTAGAAAGTGCATCCTGTGCTTGCTGCGCTTTATCCGCACTCGCAGCGTTGGTCACCAGCAAAGCGCTGTAGCTGTCCACGATATCAATAGACTGGGTCAGGTTATAACCAAGGTCGCGCAAAATGGGTGACATACGGGTAAAGTTTTCGCGGGTTTCAGTCAGGCTGCGATAGGTTTGGTTCGCACTGGCCACCATGCGCGATTGGGCATACTCATAGTCTGCCACACTGGTGGTGGCCATCTTCATGCGTGAGACCATTTGGCCCCATTCATCCGCACGATCAATTACCGCCATCGTCGCCAGCCCAGCAGCTAACGAGATAGCCGTTTTGTACAAAGAGCCAAAGCTTCGCTCCGCGCCAACAGCCGACTTAGCGGTAGTATCTAACCCAACCGAAGCCGTTTTACCCGCTGTACCTGTGGTATGTAACTCACCCGTTAAGCCGATGAGTTCTTTTTTAGCACCGCCCACCACGGTCACCAGTTGGCGACCATCGGCGGTAAGTGTCAGCGCAAGCTTTAAATCATTCATCGTTAAGTTGCTCGTTAAAAATATGAGTGACCGTATTGGCGATCAGGCGCAGTCGTAAATAGTCATCCTTGCTGTACTTACGCTCTGCCATCTCTGCATCGGCTTTAACGGCCACAATATCTAGCCCCTCGCAAATGCGACCTTGCCAGCGCATCAGTTCTGCCACTTGGCACCACCACTCAATGGCGCTGTGGTGTTCTTCCCAAAACAGTACTTCCTCAATACCATCCTCTGGCTGCGCCTCAATCCCTAAGGCTTTTAGATCATTATCGAGTTCGCGCTGCTCTCTATCGTTTAGCGGGTTACGGGCATACAGTGCCCATAACCCATCCGTTAGTTTTTTCTTGCAGCTTCACCCGATGCAGCACGTTGATAGGCGCGGATAACCGCAATCGTAAAAGGTTGCCACTGGTATAGCGCTGCACGGTTGTCGAACGTGTCCTCCATCGGTTCACCGTCGGCATCGCTTATGCCATGCCACCCCAGCAACACCCGATCAAATGCAATCGAATGGCCTTTCTTGATGAGCTCAAGCCATTCATCTTCGGGGATCAGCTCTAGATCGAGGGCGATGTCATGCTCAATCACCGCACCTTTATCTTCGGCGACCTTTAGGGTTTCGGGCCATTCTTTAACAAGGCGTTTTTTAGTAAATACAAACATGGTGACTCCTATTTGGTGGTTAATAGATCGATGGTTGAAATCGGTTTAAACGGGATTTCATATGTCAGTGTGCCATCCTGATCGCCATACTCTGGACGGCCAAGTGATATCCGTGAGCTGCTCCAAATCACTTGATTAAGCGCAGAACCGTGGCTGAACTCCATGGCAACTTCAGTGTTGTTGGCGGCAAGGGCGAACGGATCGAAGTCGGCAAGGCTTGCCGCTTCGATAATGATCTTACCGCTGGGCTTAAAGTCGGTGATAAGCACTTCTTCAAAGCCCACATATTCTGCATAAGTGACGCTGTTGGCTTGGTCATATTCAAAGGAAATCAGTTTTGCAGGAGCACCCGCCAACGAAAAGGCGCTGTGTTTAACGCCCACTGGCTCTGGTTTTTTCCATGCGGCAAAGTTGGTTGCGGGCATTGCGGCGGCCGTCACGGGTACAAATAGCCCTGTAAAGGTGAACATAATGCTCGGCAATTCTTTCGCTTTTGCCGAGAGCTTAAAGGTGCCACGGGCACCCAATAGCGCATGCAGTACACCGTGGTAGTTCATGTACATGGTCAGCGAGGCGGTGCTGTCTTCATTAATGGCCATCACCACACTGGATGCACCAGGAGTAATATCCCGCGCACAGGCTTGCACCAGTGGTGCCCATGCTGGGGCTAAGTTCGCGCTGCCGCTTCCAGCCAAGTCCACGCTAAATTCAACCGTGGCATAGATTTCGGTTGCAAGCTCAGGGCTATTGCCGAGTTTGCCATCATCATATTTAAGTTCAGTATTGTCGCCCGCCATGGGGACAACTTTTACATCTCGCCCAAGCACTGCCACGGGGGCGCCTGCGGCAATCGCATCCACGCCGTAGGTGGCTTCGAGGGCAAACAGTAATGCTTTTTTACGTGTTTTACGTGCCATAGTGTTAAACGCCTAAGGCGTCCTCCGTGTATTCAGTCGTAAATTTATCGAGCCATGCAACAGTGCCAGGGCGCGATGGTTGTAACTGGCCACCGCTTAAGTACAGCGGCGTGTAATCTTCATGGGGTTCCCAGCCATAAAGGAGCGAACGGATCTGTTTTCTCTGTGCAATCACATCAGGTTGGGCATTATTACGGGCAGGTACCACAAGCAGCACGCCAATGGTCGTGGCAATGGTATGGCGATAAAGCCCCACTCCTTCAACCAGTTGACCAACACGCTCTTGTAAATCCAGCACAAACAGCTTTTGCCGTGGTACGTTTTTATCCTGCAAGTCACCGAGCGCCATTAAGCCTTCAACGTCAACGAATACAGGCTTAAGGCGAGCGATAACGAGATCAGGAATAGAGATCATACAAACCCCTTACTGGCCTTACGTGACCAAACAGAGCCTGCCGATTGCACCTCGGAGGTATTGCTACCCTCGGGGGTGTCAGTAAGCGGTAAACCCAAGGTCACTGAGCCATTGCTGATTTTATCCAGCAGTTTCAGTGCATCATCGTGGCGCTTGGTGACTTGCTCCGTTGCTCGCTCGTCGTATAGGTAGTAACGGGCTAAGTCGCAACTCACCCGATTGAGCACATCTGGCACAGTTGCAAGTGGCAAAGGATAACGTGCTGCTAAGTAGCCATCGATCGTGGCCGAAGCATCATTAAGCGCGGCATCGATCACCGCGCTATCCATCACACCAGCACCACCACGGTCACTCAAATCAATAAGCTCAGCCTCGCTAAAGCGGTTTTGCATGTCGAGTATCGTGGCGTAGTTCATGCTTATGCACCTTGCTCAGTGGTCAGTGCTTTGGTCGCATCGCCAGTGGCATCACTCTGGGCATCAGCAGGCACTTGCACCTGAACTGCCGCAATGGCAGCAACTAAATCAGGTTTGTTCATGCTCTTAAAACCGATAACTTCCAGTGACTCAGCCAGCTCCTTCAGTTCAGGAACTGTCATATCGTCCAAGCTCTTTTGCTCGCCATCGTGAGTAACGACGCCTCCAATCGTGCCAGTTAACTCAGTGGTGGCTACACCATCTGCACTATTTGCAGCGCCCACACTCCCTTGCGTTTGTGCCACATTAGCCGTTTTAGCCGAGCCTGCACTTGTATCATCTTGGGTTTCGTTAGCTTCAACTGAAACCACCAAGCGTGCATCACCTTCAATCGCCTGTAACTGGGCATCGGTAAGCTCACTTTCACTAAATACATTTTGTCCTTTAGTAAACGCGATACCTGCACGGCGATAGCCATCATGGGCGCGACAATTAATAACAATCTTTTTCTGAGACATAACATGGATTCTCCTACAAGGTAGGGCGACAAGGTGTTAAACCTTGGGCCCTAAGCCTGTGTAAAGTGGATTACAGATAGTCAGCAACCAGTACTTCTAGTTGACCAGACAAGGTGTTGGTTTCGCCGCCACCAATGTTTTGCTTCATGGCTTCGAGTGCTGCCTGTTGCTGAGTACCGCGTACCACCAGCATATTGGGCTTGATACCCAATGGCTTACCGCCATCGGCTTTAAACCCGCGCATAGCTTCAATCGCGGCCCACACGTTTTCAGCGGTTAGTGGCTTGGTGGAGCAATAGGCCATCTGCCAGAAGCCGTAACCCCCGTTAGCACGGCAATCTACGCCATAGCGGAACTGTTTAGAGGTAAATACTGCTTCATCATCCAGCTTTGTCATGGCAGTAAACTGCATGGCTTTACGGTTTTGGTAGATGAGCGGCTTTAAGGCACGGGTGGTATCGAGTAAGTACCACTTGGTTTGCGGTGCACCACCATTATCATCGTAGTTACTGACACTGGTCACAGCGCCTGTACCATCATGCTTGGCATACACTGGGTGGTCAGTATCAAAGAAGTATTGCCCGTCGTAGCACAAGCTAGCGGTACCCGCATCGAGCATCGGGAACAGCAGTTCGTCAGGGAACACTTCCGATGAGCGGCCCATTTCCTTCATCATGGGGGAGTAAATCCCAATGTTGTCATCTTCAATATCATCACGGTCAACGCCCACTGATGATTCAAAGGGTTTATTGACAACGGTGTATGCACTGGCTGTCATATCGTTAATCACCCGATCGCCAATCCATTCGCGAAATGACGGCCACTTACCCAGCCAGCCGTAAGTATTAGACTTACTTGTGGAGGGGATCACTGTCGCAATCTTTATGTACTGGCTCGTTGCTTGAGTCTTACCCTCTTCAAAGGCTTTGTTAAAGCCAGTCATCAGGGCGGTGAGTGAGGCTGGTGTAATAATCATTGGTCAATTACCCCTTTTTAGAAGCGGCAAAGTCTTTGTGACTAATGCCAAGTAAGTCGGCGACCTCTTTGTCTTCCGCTGTTAAGGCGGCTAACCCCTTGTCTTTATCAAGGTCAGTGGTCGTATTTGTGGTTTGGGTGGTGGTGAGCGCCGCAATCGCCACACGCTCGCTAAGCATGGCTTTAAGGGCTGCCACGCCTTTTTCTTTACCCACGGTTTCTAACCACTCACGATCAGATTTGCCGTAGATCTTGGCCTTTTCTTTTTCCAGCAACTCGGCCACCGCATCGGTACCCGCTTGCTTACTGAGTGCAGCCACTTGCACTTGCAACTCATTAAATGCCGCAACAGGCACAAACTTCGAGGGGTCGATGCCAGCACTGGACTGGGTGGCGTGAGTGGCTTTGAGCGCTGCGACTTCTGTCGCCGCAGATGTCGCCTTCTCGGTTTGTTCTTGGTGCGCAGTAATCGCCTTATCAATCAGCGCTTTTACGGCAGCAGCATCTTCGAGGTTTACCCCCTCGACGCTGATCCCGAGCGCTGCGAGTAGGCGCAGTAACTCTTCGTTCATGGTGTTGTCTCCATTAGTGGGGTTTCCAGAATAGGAACTTTTAAGTGCGGCGATGGCACGCATACCATCGAGCGCAGGATTATTGGTTAGGGCCACGTGCAGCAGCTCTAGCACTTGACCTGTGGTCTTGCTGTAGGAAAATACCGCGCTGATATAGCGGTATTCTTCGGCGGCGATATGAGCGCTGGCTTTAGGAGTCCATTTCACCGGATCTGCAAACAAACCTTGCCCTGGCACATAACGCAACGCCGCGCCTTTAAACCAGCCTGCAGCGGGGGCGGGTTGGCCGTTTTTCTCGGTGTTGAGGGTTTGGTGTTCATAGTCAAAGTGAAAGTCGTTCACTTTGGCTTTGGCGGCGGCTTGGATAGATTGCCAAGCCGCATCATTCATCAGCCATTGGCCACTGGGTACATCGAATGGGCGGCCATCCGTGGACTTAAACAATCCATCTGGGAGTATCTGTACACTGGTATCGCCAGGCTCCAGCGCTAACGAGCACGCCACTGTGCCCACAGTCTCTGACGCAGAGGCTTGTAGTGTCAGATTGGCTCTGACAGAAAGTGCAGCAATAGCAATGGCATTTAATCTAGGCATAAAAAATGGGTACTCAGTTAACGTGAGTACCCATTCTGTGGTGAGCGGTAAAACTATCGGATTGGAAAGGTTTCGGGATTAACAACCAAGAAGAGCGGCCTTCGGCCTGCTAGGCCCTAGATTCTAGACTCTAGCAGCGCAGCGCCCTGCGTTAGCGTTTAAAACCCGTTTAAATCCTCCTGAAATCGTTTAAGTGGTTTTTAGATAAGCCGTTATACCAAGTTGTGTATTGCGTCGCTTAAATCGCGTTTTAGGCGCTCAAGCAGTAAATAAATCCTAAGCCATTAAATAGCCGACAATGGTGGCAATAATCTCGGCCTCATCGGTTTCGCTAATCCCCAAATAGGGACGCGCAGGGATCTCTTTATTGGGGATCATGCTATTGGGCGCGGTAGTGCCACCAAATTGATGCATAGCGGCATAGACCATAGTGCTACCCAGTTGCATTTGGTCTTGGGTGGTTTGATAAACCAAGTCATACAGGTAACCCCGCTTGATCAAAATCTTGTCTTGGTTCCGACTTTTTACGCTAAGGGTATAATCGCTCAGTGGTGCAAAGGGGGTTCCGTCAGGGGACTCTCCTGCGGTGATGCGGTCTTGGGTGCTTCCTCTGAGGTATTCTGCAATAGCATTTAAGGCAGGTTGTAAATCCTGGCCTCTATCAATCAACTGTTGAAATGCAGTTAATGCGCCATCAAAACCCTGTTCTGTAATAGTGATCTGTGTGCCAGCCATGTGCTATGCTCTTAAGTGTTCAAGTGGTGAAGGTGAGGCTCGGCTCAATACCGTAAACCGCTGGCGGCACAGTCCGAGACTGGGCTCGCTCCTAATCCTTTTTGTCTGCTTTATCCTTTGCATCGTCTTCTGCAACATAAACTAACATTCCTGACCGCTGATTATTCACATAGGTAATTTGCTTTACAGGGATAAATGTCCATGCCTCCAACATACCCTTAGCCACTTGCGCTACCACTAATTGCCCCTTGTACTTGCCCGCGTTCACCATTCGAATAATCCGCCAGCGTAACTCAATCTTGCCCGTGCCTTTGTGGCGCTCAAAGGATGCCCACACTTCATCAGGTTGGGTTAACACTTCGGGCAATAGCGGTAGCAAAGGGGCGCGGGCGATATCGATATGCTTGGCTAGACTGGCGGCATTCACATACACAGGGTAAGGGCCACTTTGCCACACAGTATCAGCCCCACCGAGTACCTGAGTGACCAATGTTTGTAATTCGGCTTGCGTGCTTACCTTATCGGCTAAGGCCACAGTATTAGGGTGTAAGGGTAATAACTCAGGTCGGCCTGCGGTTCGCCAGTTCCCAGCGGTGAGTGGCTCCCACGCATCGCTTTTAATAGCCCGCCATTGGGCCATGGCTTTGTCACTGAGCTGCTGGCCTAAATGGGTTTGCCCTGGTGAATAATCAAAGCCAGGATCAATCCCTTTAGGCACCTTAAGTACTTCACCCGTTTTAGGGTTTACCCACTCATAGCTTTCATCTGCGGGCAACTGGCTAACGCTTAAGCCTTGGCGCTTAATTTGGCCCTCTGTCATCCCGCGTACTGAGCAAGTACAGCCCCAACCGTTTTGCGGAAAATGCGTGGTCCACCACGGGCTACTCGCTGGCAACACCATATCGTGCCAACGCAAATGGTCTTGCCTTGGGGTGGCGCTATGGCCGTGTTTATATTGCCAGTAGGGGAACTGTTGCAGTTGATCCCAACGCCCTGCGTTGTAGCTTTGGCGCATATTGGTATCGTAAATAATCTGCGCTCGCCAGTCGGCATTGCCCGTATGATCCCAACCGTGCTTGGCCACTATGGTTTTAAACTGCTTTTTAAACTCGTTTAAACTCATGCCCTCGCTTATGGCCTTATCAACCGATTGCCGCAAGTCGGTAAGCAGTTCGGCCTTTTGTGCGCCCGCCACCACAAAGGCGCGGCTGTGCATACCACCCCACAAGTCGTCCCACGCCTGCGTTGGCATATTCAACTTTTGCCGAAAGAAGTCGATAGCCTGCTGAAATTGTACGCCGCCGTATTGGGCCGTGGGCGCTGATTTTGAGGGCACGGATTTTGACGGCACTGATTTTGGCGACATTAGTTACCAAGCTCCACATCATAGCGGCCAGCCAACGCGGCAGTAGACATGGCTTGCTGCATAATAGCCGCGAGCTTTGCCGCACCTTGATTGCTGTAGGCATTTATTAGCACTTGCTCGATTTCATCCCAGCTTTGAGCCTTTTCAACTAACGCGGCAATACCTGTGATCTCCGCATCCAGCTGTGCCCCTGCGGCATTAGCAAGGGACTGAGTAAGTGGGGTTAGCTCCATGGTTTTACTGGGCATTTGCTTAAGCGCCGCCACGGGCATAGCACTAGGAACCTGTGAGACTCCAAGGACTGCTTCACCTTCTTTGGGCACCGGAATACGCAGCTTTTCATTTACCCAGGCGCTGGGGATTTTCGTACCAACCTGCACCAGTGCGGGTATTGCTTGGCTAAATTGCACTAGGTCTTCGGCTTGCTGAGTATCAAACACTAAGCGGGCGCGGCGGCGAGGATGACCAAAGGTAGTACCATTCATCATCACCAAGGGCCACACAAGATCGCGGGTTACGGTGGAGGCAATTTGGCGTAAATCTGAGAGCAGCAATTCTTCGCGCACTTCGTTATGCACATTACCAAGGGCATTAGTTGAACTCTTACCATCCGCTTGGCTGGTGAGTGTGCCGCCTAAAATGGCCTTAGATTGGCTGCGTTCTGCCCAATCAAGCATGGCCATATAGGGGTCGCTCGCACCACGGGCTGCATCCTTAAACTCAATTTCCATCCCCTTGGGGATAATCCCGCCCGCGTTATGGCCAATGCTCATAATCGCTTGCAGTAAGGTGGCTTTTTCGTCCTTACTTGCACCGTTAGGATATTTACCTAAACGGAGTGGCAGACCATAGATTTCTAAAAACTCGGCAAGATCCCTGACCGAATAGTTCTTAAACAGGAAGGGCCACGCCAGCACCCGCACTAGGCCCGCCCGAGCAACATAGCCCGACTTGGCTTTATGGGTATGTTGTATCCAGCCCAGTGGCCATAGTTCTTCCTTGCCGCCGCCATCAAGGCGCAGCAAGACTTTATTGCGGTTATCGTCATCGACGGTAAAACGACGCGCGGGGATCGACTCAAACTGACCTGGATACCAAATGCTGCCATCTTGATCCCAATGGATTTGACTATTAGCGACACAGCGTAAAATGCCGTCACCCATATCGAGGATTAAATCTTCAAAATCGGGGATGCCGTTAATCACATCGGTGACCATATCCGCATCACGCTGTTCGTCCTTGCTAGCGTTTGGGGGAGGCACAATTTGCCATGCCTTACCCAGCAGCGCATTCTTGCGCTTTTGCAGTTCTGCCATGATATGGGCGTCTTTCTCTTCAATATCATCGGCTAGATCAAACTGGGCCGTGAGATTGTTATATTCCGCATCCTGCATAATCGCCGCTAATCGCGCGGGGGTTAGCCCACTGGTAGGATGCTCAGCCCACTCTTTACGAATAAAGCCCACTTGGGCACGGTCTGTTTGTTGATTATTTAAGGCGGGGTTTGCACGCCCCAGCCGTTGTTTAATTTGCTCTGGCGTGGCCATTACCAGCCTCCTTTAGTTGATACACTATAGTCATCTTCATCAGCACGATTGCCAGATCTGCTATTGCTGTTGGCATCCCAACGACTAGTCGATTTAGGTAAAGCGGTAAACTCGATAGCGCCGCCCTCCATGTATGACGCACGAACGGCCATACACAGACCAACGGCAAAGTCACCGTGGCGCTTGCCTTTGCTATTGCTGGACTCTAAATCAACCTTACGACCTTTATCGATCGAGGGGATACCGTTAACTAACTTGATATGCTGTAAGTCATCGAGCACGCTTTGGTGACGGGGGATCTCAAGGTTAAATGCTTCAAACTCGCCCTTCATTTTTGGCATCCATTCGTGATACCAACTCTGCGACAGATGTACTTGGTCCACCATTTCAGTGCCGTATTTAAGCGCGGCTTGCTCAGCTAAATAACCGCCGTTACCCGTGGCATCAAACGCCAACCCCACCAGCCTTGGCATCCGGTCACAGATATAAAACATCACCTGACGCTGTTGCTCGTAGGTGGTATCGCGAAGTTCCACCACAAAGGGAAGGCGCTTTCTTAAATCGGGTTTAATCGCCAAGGGCACAAACACGGTTAAGTCGCCGCGCCGCGCAAAGTCTTCACCAAAGGAATGGTTATGCTCTGGATTTAGCTTGGCCAACTCTGCTTTTAAATGCTGCTCGCACCAATCGTGCACCTCGGCTTCGCGCATTTCTGGCGTCCAGCTCATGAAGTTTTCAGGCGCTTCAAAACGGTAAATAGGGATAGAACGATCGGCGACCATGGCCGCTTCAATCAGTACCCGACTGATGTAAGCACCACCCGATTTTTTAGGCACGCAGCCATATTCTTCATCGGCGCTTTCTTTATTGGTGGCGTTTTTATACAGCCCCTCGCGCCAGGCAATTTCACCCGCAAGCGACCATGTTTGGCCTGTGACATAACAGATACGCTTATACAAGCCATCAGCAATGGCATCATCCAGCGTGATGCGGTGGATGCTGTAGTCTTTACGGCCCTCTCGGGCATCATTAATCAGGCTATTAAAGAGATTATCCACGCCATTGTGGGTACTGATTAACCTGACCTTGTTGCCCCACATGGTTAATGCTAACGCCGCCTTAAGCAGTTCTTCTAAAGACTCGTGGAATGCGGCCTCATCGATAACCACATCCCCCTGTAAACCACGCAGGTTAGAGGGGCGCGAACTGAGCGCCTGAATTTTCCGCCCCGTCTTTGGGAAGCGGATCATGTAGGTGAGGATTTCTTCTTTCTTCTGCGAATCCCAGAATGTTTGCTCATACACATCAGCTTCTGCGAGCTGGTTAAAAGCACGGGCAAACAGCGCACAAGCGGCGATATATTCCAGCGCCATCTCTTTTTTGCTACCAACGTAAAAGGTATTGCAGCCCCCACGGCTGCGCGGTTTGGCGGCTTTAATCACATTGCGGCCAGCCTCTGCCCAAGTTAAGCCGGTGCGGCGGCTTTTTTCGGCAATCATGATCGGCGCTTCATCTTCAAACCAGCGCTGCTGATATGGCAAAAATACGGGCTCATTAGCAGGTTGAGCGTCACCAATATCCTGCGGTACATCCACCCCAGCCAGCGCCATTTCTTCGGCTAAATCGATTTTGCGAGGACTGGTGATAGGTGTTAGATGCAAGCCTGATTTAGCCATTATGCTTTCCCTAATAGAATTTGGCGGATTTTGCTTTCGAGCTGCTCGCTCATACCATCTTCCCCGCGTAACTCTTCAGTCACGGCATTGGCGGCCTCGGCGGCAAAGGCTTGGCGGATCTCCTTCTCGCGCTTATGGCTGGCCATGGCGGCAGACTCCAAGCGTTGCACCGCTAACATGGCATCTTTAATCATGCCAACGTCGGCACCTTCACCCGTTTCAGATTCGTTTAACAGGGCTTTAAATAGCTGTGAACGAGCCATTTCAAGGATCAGTTTGGTGACTTCGCCCGTGGGTTTGTCCCCCAGTTCTGCCGTCCACACTTGGGTGATTTCCCGCATCTCGCGCAGGCTTTTACCTACGGCCTCCATCTTGGTGGCATAGCGATTAATGCCAGCGCGGGAAAGCTGCTGTTCTTCTGGTAAGCCTGCGGCCTTAATCAGGGCATTGATTTCATCAAGCAGATCAATTTGCTGAATCGAGCCATCGCGCAGGCCGCTATCCAAGCGTTTGCGGATATTCGCGGGCAGCAAATCCACTTTAGAGCGGCGGCCTCTGGTTTCACTCGCCATCTTCTAACCCCTCCCATTCTCGCAGCCACTGCGCACGAACTAAGTGGATCTGCTTCTGTAGTTCGGCCTCTGCCGCAAACACCTTGGGAACCGTCTTTTTAAGGCGCTGTTCTAGCTCTTTGATATGCGGCTTAACGTGCTCGTTTTTACCAAGCACGTTCTTTTCTAGGTCGCGGATCACCAACAAATCCGCTAGTAAGCGGATGCCTGCAATCTCCCCCTGATTTAGCTTTGCTTGTGCCATGGCTATTCTCCCGCCCGTGGGCGCTTAACGCCTGGCACTGTTGCGCGGCCTGTGGCTACATCTTGGCCGCGACCTGTTAGCGTGGCCGTGGTCACTTTGCCCACTTGCTCAGTTTTAATCAGCCCTTGCTCGGCCAGCCACGCGAGCTGCACCTTTAACGAGTCTCGGCTAATATCGAGACCATAGGCAATCAAGCCATCTTGTAAGATGGACTCATTGAGTGCGAAGGCTCCCGCTTCTGTCAGTAATCGAAGCACCACTAGGCGTTGGTGCTCATTGATAATTTGCTGCATCGCCATTAATGGCCTCCTTTCAGTTCGTTTTCGAGAAGCATGTCGGTCTTGGTTTCGAGTCGCCTAATGCCTTGTTCCATTGCGCCAAAGCGTTCACCTAAACCTGTGAGGGTTTTATCGAGCGCATGCAGTTCGTCGCGTGTTGGCATGTATTCCAATTGCATTTCAGTTTCGCTAAGGCGCTTGTCGATTCCGGCAACCATTTGGACCACCTTTTCGTGCTCAATGCGCGGGGTAAAGCGAGTGCTAAACCACGCCATTAACAGGGCGCAGAAAACGCTAATCACGCTGCCAATAAAGCCCCAGTACTTAGCAAAAAATTCAAATAGCGATTCAATCATAAACGCGTCCCATAGCGCTGCTTTTGGCGCTTATCTTCATCCTGTTGGCAACTGATACAGCGCGGGGCTGTGCGTCGTTCTGGCTCCACAGCCTCAAGGCAATCAATGCAAATACCATTGCCCTGAGGCTGTTGTTTGTGGCGGGCGGCAGCGATACGGGCATCACGTTCACGCATTTCGGTATCGCTGGCGCGGTCTAATTCGTCCATTGGGTTCCTTACTGGTTCTTATCTTTTTGGTGTCGTTGGCGCCAATCGTGTAGGGCTTGCCAGTCGAGGTTGCATTGCCCTAAGTCAGTGAGTAGCGAGAGCATTAGCTCCGCTAACTTGGGATTGAGAAGGCACACCATCGGTTGGGTTTGCAGGCACTGCAAGACCTGTTGTGGTACTTGAGTGACGTTGCACTCGCGCATCAGCACTTCGGGCGGCAACACATACTGGGTCTTGTAAGTTGGCACGTAACGCACAGCGGGCGGCGCTGTGGTACACGCGCACAACATCGTTAGGCACAGCAGCCACACGCCATGTTTGCGTTTGTTCATCTTGGGCGTCCTCAAGTAGCTGGGTCAGTTGGTGGTTAAGGTCTTGATTGCGGGTAGCTAACGCGGCCTTTTGTTGTTCGATGGTTTGCACCTGCTGGGCAAGAGTTTCGCCTTCAGCTTTAAGGGAAACGCGTTCAAGGTTGGCGTCTTGCAGCCATTGCGCTAGGGTGTCGGCGCTCTGTTGCAGGGCGGCATTGTCAGCTAACGCTTGGGTAAGTTGGCTTTTTGTCGTGGCTAATTTGTATTGCGCTAAACAAAGCACTGCCACAAAAAGCGACACAATCAACCATTGAATGGCGGTACTAAATTGAGCTGGCGTCATTGCGTTAACCCTCCGGCTGTTAGCTCGGAGAGGCCCAGTTCGCTTAGGCAAAGGGCTTGCTCTTCGGCGCGGCGTTTAATCAGCCCATTTAGGCGTACCTTGACACCTAGGCGGGTGCCATAGGTCCAACCATTACAGACGCGTTCACCCGTTTGCGGGTTGGTAGAACATGCCTGGGTTAGCTCCTTGCAGGCACCCACACGATCCCCCGCAAGTAACTTTTTACGCAAGGTTGAGCTGGCAAAGTTGCCGTATCCCGCCCAATGCATAAACGACAGGTAAGCCGCGTGCTCACTATCAGTGAGCCTTACAGGGGCCGTGAGTTGCAGTAGCTGCTTATCGGCACGGGCGATATCCTTGGCGAAAATCTCCATGCACTGCTGCTCAGTAAAGGTTTGATAAAGCTTTAAGTCTTTACTTGTGTGGCCTCGGCAAGCGGTGAGAACGCCCACCGCATCGAAATAAACCGTTAGGCTATTGCCTTCCCATTTATCGGCAAGCTGTGCGCCAGTGATGGCCGCCGAACTTAAGCCAGCGGCCAGTAAAATCGCCTTGAGTTTACTGTTCATTAGGCACCGCCATAGCTTGTGCCTTGCGTTGCTCGCGGGCTTTTAAAACATGCAGGTGAGTGACGGCATGCCAGCCCTGTGAGTAATAACTCTGGCGGGTGGCGCTGTGGCTATAAAGTGGGACGGTTGCAGGTACATCGCCAGCTAACTCAGCTTTAATGCGTGCATTAAAGCCGTCCTTGGCACACTGCCGATAAACACGGTTTTGAATGCGCTTAGGTCGCGCGTTCGCAATTGGCATACTGTTAACGCCGCTGCGAAAGTTGTTGTGGGTGACAAAGGCCATAAAAAAACCGAGACAGTGAACATGGGTTCATTGTCTCGGTTTAGGGATTTTCAGCGGATTGGAAAGGTTTCGGGATTACTTATAACAGCTTTGACCACCAAATTCACTTACAGGAGTTGTGCTTCCTTTAAGGCGATTTAGCTCAGTCGCAACCTCCCATACTTGGCATGAGTGTATGGCAGTATCAGCCTGACCATTGCCGTGTATTCTGAATAGATATACCCCCGCAGGATTGATAAGTTTTTCTTTTATATCTTCCCATTTCATTATTGTTGCGACTTGTGTTATCCAGCGACAAGCATAAAAACCAGTACTTTTATCGCATTTCAGATCAGTCCATACCTGCCTTGTCTCGAATTTTTTACCCTCTTTATCTTCGGCAAAGGTTGGATAAAAGCTGTTGTCAGACGTTAAATATGTCATTGCAATAATGGAAATATCATCCATTTTAGGGGATTTCAGTGCAGATATGAAAGATGGATTATCTCTTATCATATTAGCAGTGAGTCCAACTTGAGTGCTGCTGATAATATAGTTACCGTTAAAAGTATCTAACTTAACTTCTACCTTAGAATGAGGCTCATAACCAGCATAGTATTTAGCCATACTTGCACAGCCTGTAGTGGCTAAAGTGACAAGTGCCAGTGTAAAAATTTTGAGCTTAGTATTCATCTTATATCCTTATAAATATCACTATAACCTAATGAATTAAAATTTGTTTTTATAAGTATGAAGTTACTTTATCTGTTTGTTACAACTTTTAAAACAACCGTCTTTGCTTTCTTGCGATAAGTACTGCTCGTTGTTCGGCAATGATCTCGCTGATACGCCGTTCGGTCAAACCATAATCTCGGCTTAACTGTTCCAGATTATTCCCCCTAAACTCCCGCCAGATTTTAATATCTCGCAGTGCTTTTTTAAGGCTTTCGCCATTGGGAATATACATATCACGGCCACCAAAGTAGATGCTTAAGCCTGTGGCTAAATCTTCACTAATACGATCAGCATTACTTATCCCATGCTTTTTTAACGTCACTTGCATTAACGCGCTCAGGCTTTGCAGCGTAGAGGGCCAGCGGTGAATAAAGTCGCTACGTTCATCGTCTTTGAGTTCACTCAAGGCAGCCAATGCTTGTTCCAATTCGGCTGCATTGCTCGATAACAAATCGAGTTGGTTATCCTGTTGGTTATCTAAGTCAGGCTTCATCATTACCTCCGCGATCCATGGGCTTCCTCGACTTTGCTTTAAACTTTGCCATCTGCGCATCAAACTTGGCTTTGGTTTCAGCCAAACTTTCAGGGCGGCCATAGCTGGTGATCTCAATGCTTGGCTTGGCATTAGCGGTAGGCGCGGCAACTGGTGTGATGGCATGCTGACTAATACTTTCAAGCACTTTTTTTAAGTAATTGTGGTTGGTTAGTGGGCGACTTTGGCCGTCAATCCGCGCCGCACGCAATTTGATCACCGTTTCTTCCAACGCCGCACGCAGCCAGTCGCGATTAGAAGTTAGTGCCAGAGTGTCGTTCACCAGCGTGAGCGCACGGTTAAAACTCAAGTCGCTTTTAACAGGGCGGAATAAGCCGATATAGTTCATTAAAATCCGTCCAGTAGCACCATCCATCGGCGCAAGTGTGGCGAGCAGTTCACGCGCAGCATCGTCATTCACTAAGGCATCTAAGTGGATATTGCTATGGCACACAGGGCAACGGCAGAGTTTCATACATGGCCCTCATACTGGGCGACAATCACTTCATAACTTGCAGGGCGAGTGCCTTTTTCATTCATTTTTAAACGCTCGCCACGGGCGATAATGCGATCAATCAACACCCGCTTGTGCCAGTTTTTAAGGCTTTCAAGCACCTTGTAGGCTTGCGGTTCTGTCATCCATGGGGTGGCATCCACGCCCTCATTTTTACTGCGTAGCGTCATGCGACGTACATAGGCATCAAGCGCCGATTCACTGTTATCCTGGATCACTAAGTGGTGGCCCATGGTGATCCAAATGGCACGTATTTTATCTATGCTGGCCAGTTTGCTTTTACCCGCAGCAGGACTTAAACGGCGTTTAACCGCTGTTTTATTGTTGGTTGCAGTAGGTTTAAAGCCCTTTTGTTTAAACACTTCTAGCGCCTGTTCAAGCTCTGGCAAGTTCATTGCCCGCAAGGAGTCTTTACCCGTGGCATTTTTCAGCATGGCGCGGTAGATGGCTTCATCGAGCTGCAATGATCCCTTAGCCACATTGATTAAGGTGATCAGGCGCTTCTTGTGTTGAGCGACTGGGTGCGCCTGCGCATTAGTCTGCACAGGGGCTTTTTGATTAGTTTCTAACATTCGTCATCCTCATCGGTTGTCGCACTGGATACTATCTTGATGGCTTTAGGCTGAATCTTAAGCTGCTGCCAATTCGGTGTTGCTGCATTTAAAAAGTTAACAGCCCAAAGCTCACGATCGGCGAGCAGTTCTGCCTTAGTTTTCCCCTTACGAACGGGCCTAACTGGGCAGTTCGCAATGGCATATTTGAGTAAGCGTTTAGCATAGGGTGTCATTTCATTCGCTCTTAAAATGAGTTCATTTTGTTAGCTGCTCATCAGTACCCGATCACTACATCGGATAGACGCCTATTGGCGTTTCGCAAAAGGTGGCGGAGGTTTATTTCCTCCGCCAATTCCCCTAAAGTAATTGCGCCAACAAACACTTAAGGGAAATAACCATGGAACCATCAAAACTCTTTGAACTTGCTGTAAACCTCACTATTGCCGACATCAATGCCTCTGTTATTGGTCCTGCAACGCTGGGGCGTGATGACCATATTCAGGACCGCATTGCCCATCACTTGGCGGTATTGCGTCGGCTGTGGCAGACGTATCACAACGAGGATAATATCGATCGCATTTACTGATAGGGTCATACACAGTTTGCCCACTGAGTGTGCTTGATATGAGTAGTGCACTAGAAGGAAGGTGAAGCCTATTTACTTCACCTTCTTCAGCAACAAACAACCAGTTAAGATCAATGCCAAAATCTCTATTCAACTTAATTGCAACATCAATAGGCAACGATCTGTGACCGTTGACATAACCGCTAAATGTGGTGGTAACAACGCCTAATGCGGCCGCAAACTGTTTATCCTTTAAGCCAAAACTGCGAGCGATAAGCCTTAATTTAAAACCTACTATCTGGTCAGTGGTGCATTTGACCACCTGTTCATTTGTCATCAGTTTGGTCATTTTTTGTGTATAGCGATTTAACGCTTTATCTGTCATTTCCATCCGTAGCTCCTTAGCTGCTCATCAGTACCCAGCCACTACGCTGGATAGACCGCGCCCCATAACTGAGGCGGGTTTCGCTTGAGGTTAGACTTGTTGGTGAAATTCCTGCTGGCAGAGCACATCAAGGCAGCGTTTGGCGGCATAAAACACTATTTGGCGTTTGGCGCACATAGTCGCTGACTCAAAGCCGCGCAGGGCTTGCAGCAGCGCGGCGCACAGCTGCAAGGTGAGGTGCGGCGTATCCACGGCGGTGTGGCTGAATGTGCGGCGCAGGACGTCATTGTCCGCATCCAGCAGTTCGGCCAGTTGCAGTTTAAATTTGACGTTATCCAGCGACTGCTGGTTGTCGGCTAATAGGCTATTGATTGGCTGCATAAGGCCTCCTAAAGAGTGCTGATATCCATTGGTAAATTGTTGTATTTGCCGTTTGGTTGACGTTCATACAGGCGCAGATATTCGCTCGTACCCGTGATTTGAATTGCGTCGGCAATGGCCTCCATTGCTTGTTTCCAATTGGCGTCGTCCATATCCAGCTGGCGCAAACTAAGCACCTGGTTAACGTCGATACGGCCTTGCTGGTTTACCCGAAACGCATGCTCAACCATGGCCATAAGGCGATGGTCAGCACCGCCAGACCAGTTTTGAATGCATTTATCGATCAGCTTTTTAGCGGTTTGGATACGTTCGTCGAATACCCGATGCTCACCCACGGCGCGACGGATTTGGTATTGGCCATCGAAGCTGGTCAGCAGGATATTGCCCTTGCTGCCACCAACCTTAACCCCGTACTCAATAGCGGATAGTTCCGCAAAGTCATTGATTAGGGCGTTAGTGCTTAACTTGAATTCGACCATTGCCTGGCGTAATACCTTGGCCTTAGTAACTATGTCGCTAACGACTTCATCGCGCAGCTTATCCAGTGGGCGAATACGATCTTCGTGTATTAGGTCGCCCTTGGCGTTTCTGCGGTAGCCTTCGGGGATTGCGACTGTTGAATTTGTTTGGCTTGTCATCTTATTTATCCTTATTCAATGATTACGGTTAATTCATCTTCAAATTTGAATTCTTGTTTAGAACCATCCTTGTAAAACCAAATGCTTATGCCAACGCGATAAATATCCCGAAGTGTTCTTGATGCCATTTGCCAACCTTCCTTATCGTTGAACACAAAATTCATGGCTTCACCTTTCCGATTGAAAAGCGTTAAACAACCATCACCGCCTATAGTCCGACCTAGGTCGGTCATATCTTCAAACTTCTTCTTGGCCATTTCTCATTCCTCCCAGCGCACGGTAACGCCGTGAAATTGCACCGCCATACAACGGCGACGAATGCCTTTAATGTTCTCGATAATGTCCACAGCCATGCGGCGAAAATCAGCGGTTGGTTTGTCGATTTGCACGACCTTCACGCCACTGTGGACAACCTTCATACCGCGCAGTCTTAGCGCGCTAATCACATCGAATTTAGGGTTCTGGTGTCTCATATCTTGCTCCTTCATCTTTGATTCAAAGTTACTAATAGGTGGAGAGTGCAGGACTCGAACCTGCGTACACTTTCGAAAGTGTCTGGGATGTTGGGGGCGCGACCCTTACCATTGCCCAGCTCCTGATCCGGCAGGCGGCTTTCCTCTAGCCCAACTCTCCAGAAATTCTTATTCCACGCCTTCAAGGTCTTTAAAGGCGGCACGTAAATGGTTAACGCTAATAGCGCTATTGCTGCCGCTGGCCATCATGGCGGCTAGGCGTAGGGTTTGGTTAAGTAGGCGCAGCGCACCTGGGCGTTCGGATATTTGAGTCATCAGGGCGCGTTCGCTGTCACCGTGAATGCCCCAAGCGGTGGCGATAGCGGTTACATCGTTTTTCTTGGCTTTATGAATGCCGACCTTTTTGGCGATACGGCTAAACAAGCGGGCAAAATCTTCATTGCGGCGGCCGCCAGTCAGTTGGGCATAAACGCGGTTATTACCAACCAGCACCATGCCGACTTGGGTTTGTTCCTGCAAAATGCGCAGTTCTTCTAACGTGGCGTAATCCAAATGATCCGCCTCATCGATGATCACCAGTCCACCTGTACCCGTTAAGCGGCGTTTAATGGCGCGAGCCAGTGGGCCTTTGCGGCGAGGCGCATCATCCATGCCGAGCTCTAATGCCAGTTCATACAGGCATTCGCTAAGACTGGATGCGCTGGGTGAAGCTGTAATCATCCACACATTGGGGTTATCGTTGGCGTAGTGTTTAGCCGCTGTGGTTTTACCCACGCCAGAGGCTCCAAATACCACGCTGATACACTCGGCTGCATGGGCATATGCCAGTGCGGTATGGATTTGGTTTGCAGTTTGGGTTTGCACAAACTTAGGCGCGACAGGATTTGTGGCGCGGTTCGTCTGCAGGGCAAGCCATGCGGTGAGCTTTTCGGTTACTCCTGCTGCATCACCACCGATACCATCATATTTACCGTTGAGATATTGACTGATCACGCTAGTGCTAACATCGATCTCTTTAGCCAGTTTAGATTGGGTCACTTTTTTGCTATCGATCATCGCTTTTACTGTGTCGATAACTTGCTGCTGTTGTGAGCCTTGGATTTCTGCTTGAGAAATACTGACAACCTTGTTCATCATATTTTTCCTTTTGGTCGTAATTAACTTGGGTTTAAACGGGTGTTAAAGTCGATTTTTATTTTTCTCGGCAAACAGTGCCGATACGCCTAGCGCAAAGGCTTCTTCAAAGTTTTCAGACTCTGGCTGGGCTGCTACAGTGCGAACGGTATTGCCGTGGCGGATATGCACTATCTCGGTGGCTGCTGGCGTTAATGGCGGCTCAGGTTCAACCCCGCGCATTAACTCAGCGGCTTCAATGTTGCTCATGCGCTTATGTGCTTTGGCAGCTAACTTATTAGCCTTGGTGAATTGGGTACGGTGGCGAGTGTGTTCGCGGGCGGCATCGGTATCACCAAAGCCAGTCGCTTGAATACAGTTGGCCTCACAGATCAGCAGACCAGACAGCGTGTAACACACCACCATGCCATGCAGGTTGTCGGGGTCAAAACGGGCGACGATCTTCTGGCCGACATAGCTATATAAAGCTTCGTGGTGATAACGGTTTTTACGGCTGGCAACCGCGCCGCCAGCATCAAGCACTATCGTTGCTTGGCTGCTAACACGTACAGCTTCGGCGCTGAGTAACAGCATGCGTTTTTGTTCCGCATTAGCTTTACGCACCGTGGCGTTTTGATAACTGGCAGCAAAGGCTTCGTCGAATGACATTACGCCGCGACACACTTCAGTTTCACGGTTTGGCCTTTGGTTAAAGGTCTGTACACCTTCGGCTAACACCCGCATAAACACCTCGGCATCCACGGCTTTACTGCCATAGTTATCGGGTTTTGCCATTGGGTTTGCGCCAGTAGATGCCCCCTCAAAAGCAATGTTTTTATCCACAAACTCACCTAAGCCGCCCACGCCAAAGGCGCGTTCGATTGGCTTAGCTTGACCATGACCTTTACCTAAAATCACGCTCGACCAATGCAGGGTGATCCCAAGCAAGGGGATCAACCCCATAGGGTCGTCAGGCTTGACTTTAAAACGGAAACGATTCGGCACACCGCCCGTCATCCACTTGTTGGCGGCTGCGCGGGTGTTATCGATAGTGATATGTTTGGGGATGCCATATTGATTCACCACATCCATTAGCGACAGGCGAATCGTGTCGGTGTTTTCAGACACACCAACGCGCCAAGCGAGGATCTTGCGGGTGCGAATATCTGCCCAAAACCATGTTTTCGGACGTAGGATTTCGCCGTTATGCCAGCGCACAAACACGTTGTGTTGATAGCCGTCACCGTTGATCCACTCCATCGCCTCGATATCCAGCACGGTACGTTGCTGTGCTGGGTAGAGTTGCATCAGTGCGTGTTCGCCTCGGCGTAACATCACTTGCTGCTCAAACGGCACTTCTTTATCTAAACGGCGTTTCAAGCTATCAACCGACGGCACTTGCCAACCATGATCTTTAGCTGTTTTCTTCAAGGTGACGTAGCTAGTGGCAAAGTTAGGTTGTTCTAACCGCAGGTAGTCGGCTTTAAACCATTCCCATGCTTCATCACTCACGGGGGCTAAACGGTTGGCGGCGTTGTTCATCGCCGCAATTTTGTTTTTGGTCAGCAGTTGCGGTGCCCAATCGGCTTTATCAAAGCCTGCAACCTTTTTGCAGTCACGGCGCAGGGTTGGCACGGCTACACCAAACTCAGCGGCGATATGCTCATAAGCCGCCATTTTGTTGGTACCTGTTTCAACTAGCGCATAAAAGGCACTGACATAGGCCAGTTTGCTTTTAGCGACAGATTGCGCATGTTCACCTGCACGTTCCCACAATTGCCACAGGCTAGCGGCATCGTAACGCTCACGCGCGGCTTTAGGTTTGGGGGCATTTAATACGGTACCGTTAAGCTCAATCTTGCCTTGCTGTGCAAGCAACTTAGCTTTAGCTGCGGGAGGTAAACTATTGAGATGATATTCAAAACCACCACCACGACCTTCACGCTTGCGGCATGTCCAAGATTCGCGTTTGGCTTTCTCTGTTATACGACGATTTGTTGATGGAATATCTGGTAAGCCAACTAATTCGGCAGCACTAAACCATTGTTTTTGTATTGTGCTCATTCATCTTCTCCATCAAACATCGCCAGTTCTGGTGCTTGGCTTTTGCTGACGTTTTCGCTATGCCAAGCGATGCCTCCCATCACATGATTGAGTGCGGTGATGGTATCTTCGGCGGCGCTTTGTCCTTGGTAAAAACGGATCAGCAAACCCATAGCTTCACTAAAGGAACCTTGTAGTTCGTTGACTTCGGCATTAGTGGCTTTACGGCCGCTGGGAATATCGATAACAAGGCGGTTGCTAGAGGTTGCGATATACAAGGTCATATAATCCGCACCACAGGCGTGCTCAAAAGGGCGGATCAATACGGCAGGAATACGGCCATTCTCAAGCCACTTATATAGTGTCCATTTACTAGGTAACCCCATCAGATCGGCAACGCGGTCTACTGAAAGATTTTGTTTTTCGCGAGCAAACTCTAAGCACAGCTCCATTGCATGGCGCAGGCTATTGGCTCGTACCTTTTTCCAGTTGCGTTTCGCCATTGGAAACCCCTATAAAATTCAGTTCCAAACAAAGTCGATCGTTGCGCTTGTCGGAGCGATCGCATTGCTCATACACTTCAATGCAATTCAATCAATAAAACAGGCTAACTATGACCAACCCTCTCAACGTACCAAGCCAACTCATCCCCATGGATGCAGAAACACTCCACGACTTGGTGACGTCATTTATCTTTGTTTCCATTGATTCTTTGCATGCTGAGCTGCAACAAATACGCAATCTCTTGCCAGACGTTTTAGTACCCGAAGTTCGTCCCAGCACGTCAATATCCAACGTAATGACACTAGGCGAATGTGTTGGTAGCGCGTTGCCTTTTCCTGTAACGCCCACTGACGGCGAGCTTCGCTATGCGCTCTCGCATCTTCAACAGTCCCAAATCCAACTTTTAGCCTTACGTCTGCAAAAAGTTGCGCATTGCTTGGTTCAGTTAGAAGAAGATCATCACTGCCAGTTACTGGCGGTATCACCTGTATGGCATCAACGTTGGCGCTTGCTGATTGAGGGGCGGTTACATCCCGCTTACATAGGGGGCATGTTTTTTTAGATGCGCTCATTTACGCGACCTCTTGAACTTGTTTGTGCGCACTTTTATTAGCTGTTGTGCTAATATCATTTCCAACGAGTTTGTTAGGATGTGAGTATCGGCTAGGCCAGATCTCAGCGGCATCAATGCCAATGGCATCAGCAATTATGCGCTCGCCCTTTGGCCAAGAAACCCGCAAGGCATTTTGCAAAGTGTTTGAGGCTAAGCCATTCTCACGGGCAACGGCGGATAAGGTCGTGCCTTGTTTACGGATGGCGGCAATAATATCTGCGCGATGCCAGTCATCTTTGATGCGAAGTGAAGTAGTTTGCTTGCGCATTTTTTTTGCTCCTGCTTATAGCTGTTTATCTAACCAATAAAAGTAAATCGCATAGCTATTATTGAGATAAATAAATCGCACGTCAAGAGCTAAATGTCGCGTCCATGTTGTTGTGGTGAGCTTTATTGTTCGTAGCATGGTAATTTATTTATAAATCAGTTGGTTAAATATATGAGTGGTGATAACAAAAAATCTCAGACGCAGCGTCTTAGTTTGGATAATGAACTAGGACGTTTCGGTGAACGTGTTCGAGAAGTTGTCGGAAGTAATAGTGCGCGCTCTTTTGCTCGCACTTTAAATATCTCAGACAACATTTTGCGCAAGTATATGGATGGTATATCTGATCCAAGCAGAACCAACTTAATTGCTATAGCTGAAGCTGGTGGAGTGACCGTTGAATGGCTTGCTACGGGCAAAGGGCCAAAGTATCCAAATGGAATTATTGAGTCTGGCCATCAACAAATCATGGAGGGAAGGTGTGGGGCTTATAAAGCCAACAATGACTTTCTATCTGAGTTTGCCTTGATACCTGGATATAATGTCCAAGTATCTGCTGGCTGGGGTTGTGAAGGGAGTGATGAGCTAGAACCAACACGTTATCTAGCATTTAGAAGACGTTGGTTAAAATGGCGCGGCTTTTCTGAAAATGACTTAACCCTAGTTTGGGCTAAGGGTGACAGTATGGATACTACCATTAGCGATAACGATACACTGTTAGTGCATATGAAGCGCAATCAACCTACTGACGGTAATATCTTTGTTATTCGTAATCACAACCAGTTATGGGTTAAGCGTGTGCAAGTTATGCCTAACTCGTGGCTTTTGCTCAGCGATAATAAGGTATACCAATCTATTGAAGTTCCAATGGATGAACAGCACAACTTCCAAGTCATTGGTCAGGTAGTGCATATTGCGAAGGACATTGGAAATTAAGATTTAAACCTCTTTTAAACGCCACATGGGTTTAAATCACAGTGATCACTTTTTTAGCGGCATTAACTTAAATTGGATCTCCATTGATCAAAATTGAGATCGCACACACTAGAAACAAAAAAGGCGCGGTAGCCAGGACAAATCCACCAGCAAACCCGCGCCATTCCTCAATCGATCTCATTTATTCAGGCCAAATTTTATCTAATCTCGATTTAATTGGTTTCTGATCATTATTTAAGAGTCTATACAATGAATCTATGAACCCTGCGATGCCAGAAGCATTAGCCCCACAAATTAATGCTCATTTTAATGGTAAGTTTGAGGTCGAGCTTAAATATCGTTTATTGGATCGCCACGCTTTTTTCGCTGCCTTACAAATGAGAAATCCCGAGGTCATGCTCGAAGATAACCTTGAGCATGACTGTTACTTTGATCTGCCATCACAATCACTTAAAGGTGAGCACAAGAGCTTGTGTATCCGTGAGATGCAGCCATCGGGGATAATGCTGTGGATAGTGAAAGGGCCAGAAAAAGACCGCTGTGAAGCCGTGAATATCACTGAAGCAACAAAAGCAAAAAGAATGCTGCAGACCTTAGGTTATGAGTGCGTACTAGAAATTAAAAAGCGCCGCAGTATCTATTTTCTCGGTGAATTTCATCTAACAATTGATCATATCGAAGGTTTAGGGAATTTTGCTGAACTCGCGATTATGACAAATGATGAAACCCTGTTGCCTAAGTATGAAGTTCAATTGCAACAACTCGCTGCTGACTTAGGCCTAAGTGAAGTGCAGCGAGAGTGGTTATCCTATCGGCAGTTGCAGCAGGCTTTAAATAATAAGTAATGGTTCAATCTTTTGGATTAACAGCTTGAGGCTTAATAGCTTAAAGTTCCATAGTTTAAGTTTTATGGTTTGCACTGCTAAATTCGGCTAATCAATCCACTGCAACAAACCGCTATGGCTCAGTTCAAATCCCTTTGAGCTTCACTGTCCATATCGCATTCACTGTCTGTTTGAACTCGCTATCAACGACTTAAACTTAAGCAGTGTACTTAAATTCGAGTATCACATTTCAATTCAAGCCACCTTCACAAACTCAAACGGCTTAAATACTGATGACTCAGTTTTATTTGCCGTGAGTTACTTGATGCGTTTTAGCCTAAGCGTTGTGAAAAGGCGAGGTAGCGTTTAACTTCCGCTTCAGGGAATTTTAATTCGTCACCATCTTGAACACTTGAGAGTAAATTCTCCCGAGCGAAGCGTTTAATGGTCGCTGGTGTTTTATCTAGCATTTTGCACACTTCATCTAAGGTTAATAAGTTATCGCTCATGGCACTCTCCCAGTAATTCAATAGAAACATAACCCAAAGAGTATAGAACAATAATTCCAATCAAGATGACGCCAGCGGCCTAAACTGCCAAGGCTATGATTCTATTTTATGGTTGCGGGCGGTTTCCCGCACTTGGCTCTCTATTTGGAGATGGCCTTTTGCTGCCGTGATCGCCAGAACGGCACGGGACTTGAATTCGCGGCGATATAAGGTTGCGACCACAAATAAGCTGGCCGAGATAAAGAGTATCGGGTGTACAAACCAGCACAATACCGCCATTGAAAAGTAATAGGCGCGTAAACCATAGTTATAGGAGTGTGCCGCTTGATCTTGCACTGTCGCCATTTGTCTTGCATAGGCTTTGAGATTGTCATTTGAGCCATCGGTGTCCAGAGGACCCGCGCCTATCATCACGTTCACAAAGCCGTATTGACGCATTGACCAAGTAAACTGGAAGAAGGCCATCACAAAAATGCCGACTAGCAGAGCTAACTTGACTTGCACCAGCGCATGATTCGGTGGCGTAGCGAAGGGAATCGTCGCAATAACACTTTCTAGTCGTTCAACTTGCGCAAATAAGGTCAGTACACCCGCAAGCACAAACAGCGTGGTCGAGGCAAAAAAGGCAATATTGCGTTCTAAGTTGGCCAGTAGTGCCGCATCACCCACGCGCACACCGCGGGTCATCACCTCAAGCATCCAGTAAATTCTATGCTTATGCAGACCACGGGCAATACAGTCTGTATCTCTCGCCTTGCTACGGGCAAAGGCGGTGTAGCCAGCCCAAGAAACGATAAACCACACCAATGCAGAAATATCTAACAACGAAAATGTCATAGCCACCTTAGTAAAATGTAATATGGGGAGAAAGAGAGAGATTAGTCATGTGCAGATTATGAGGTCTATGAAAGATTTGGTGCAACTGAGAAACGATTCCCAGTAATGATTTTTTTGCATAGTGATTGTGATTTCACATTAGGATAAAACTGTTTTATGACAACTCCTGTGTCAGTCGCTTAAATATCTTCGATATAAAGTTGCTCACAAATTTCAGCCTTAATTAATATTTTGGTTACATCAGTATCAACTTTAGATTGACTTTTTAGGGCTAATTCCTTCTAATCCTTAACTTAATTTATTGCATCTAAAATTCAATTTTGAATTTTTAAAAAGTTAGGGATGACTATGAAGTCAAATTTGAAATCCATATCGCTCGCAGTTGCTGGCGTATTAGCGCTTAGCAGTTGTGCCATCACTCAATCTGTTGAAGATAATAAAGAAACTGTTATTGGTTGTGCTATTGGTACTGGTTTAGGTGTACTGATTGGGAATTATTTAGGTGGCAATGAAGGTATGCTTTATGGCGGTGCCGCTGGTGCTGCGATTGGTTGTACCGTTGGTTATGATTTTCAGCAAAAACGCGAAGCATTAGAACAGTTAGCGAAAACAGAAAATCTTGATATTCAATTTACTTCAATCAGCGCTTCAAAAGCATCAGATGAACAACAAAGTAGCTTACTGATCAGTTCAACCGAACAAACCATGTCGAAGGAAGATTCAGAAAAGTACGCTAATTATCAAGTTGTGGGTATGGCTGCGACAGTTTCGAGTAATAGTGAAGTGATGTTTGCTTCTGGAGCTTCAGAGGCGACGCCACAAGCTAAACAAAAATTTCAAAAACTCGCCGCTATCTATAAAGACTCTAAACAAAACATTTTGATTACAGGTCATACAGATGCCAGTGGTGCTGAATCGTTAAATCAAGAGCTTAGCGAAGCGAGAGCGCGTTATGTGGCAACCCTCTTTAATCAAGCTGGCATTCCGACTGAGCGATTATTCTTCCAAGGTGCAGGGGAGTCACAGCCTGTTGCAGCTAATAGTGATGACGCTGGCAAAGCAAAAAATCGTCGAGTAGAAATTATTGAAATTGACGGTAAACCGGATCAATTACTGGCTTATTCATACAAACAGAAGGCAAATTTGAGTTATTTATCCCGCCGATCGCAGGATAAAGTGGCAGCAGCCAAGCCTACTAATCAAGTGGAAAAGCAGCCTACAACTCAGCCAACTAAACCGAGCACTTCTCGCCTTGAACCAGCTCAAATACAAATGACGGAGTCGGAAATCGTCAAGTTACTTGAGCCAGTGAAACTGCAAAAAGCCTTGGTAGATTTTGGTGGTAAGAAAATGCTCGACCCATCGACAAACTTTACCCAGTTAGTGGGTGCTAAAAAAGAGAGCGGTTTTGCATTATTTAGCAAGGCGTATGCATCTGAAGTCTCTAGCCTAAATTGCGCCGTTGAGGGACCGAGAGTCACGGGGGACGTGAAGAGTTTAGCCACAGGTGAGAGCTATAATCGTAAGGATTACAACACAGCAGATTATTTACCGGGTATGAATGGTACTGCTTGGGGTTATAAAGTGAATGGCCATTATATTGGTTTGACCCCTGTTGCTGTGATTAAGGACAGTGGCACTGCTGTTTCTGCGCCTAAAGTGAATATTTGGAAGAATTACAAAGGTTCAAGTAAAGATGATCCAAATTATCAGCTTACGAGCCATGTAGAGACTTATTATGGTGATAAAGGCTTGTTATATCGTGTTTTTACAACGGAAAAAGACTCTCCTGTGCGCTGTATAGATGTGGTGATGCCAATCGATCGTTCAGCGACCGCGATTGCTGGCAAGTTGTACTACGAGAAGAATAAAACGGTTTATGAAGCCGATTTTGAACCCAAATTGTTATAAGCAATGTGCTTAGGAGCGGTAAATGGATTTTGTGTCTATGTTATTTAATGAGTATCGCACGTTAGTGTCGCTGTTACTTTCGTTGATGGTATTAGTGGTCATTATTACGGTTTGGTGGGATAAGGTCAGTTTCTGGTGGCTTAATACATGGTATGCCTTTCCGGTAATCGGTAAGGAGAGTCGCTTAGCGAAAGATTATGAAACCCAAGTTAAGATTTACGATAAGGATTGGTTGAATACTGAAGTCGCACTGTGTACTGATTTTGCCGCTCATTATGAGAAAGTGAATAAGGACGAGGAGCTTTTCAGTAAAAGCCAAGACTATTTAGGTAAAGTGACAGAAAATGGTCGTAACAACTTACATATTTTGGGGTGGATATTGATTGCCGCTTTAGTGTTTGTTGAAGCAATGGGATTTAGTTACGTTCTTTCAGGTTTCACGATTCCCGGAGCATCGGAAAAACTACAGCAGCAAGGTGCTGTGGGTATCGCCTTCATAATCTCGGTTTTACTGGTAGGTTTAACTCACTTTACTGGACATGAGCTGCATGCTAACTCGCTCATTAAAAAGGCCAAGGTCTGGTGGAAGAATGCTAAAAACCGCGACAAATCGACGCCAGAACTGGCACCTAATACTCGCATTAATTTAGATAAAACCTTTGAGGATGATAATGAGCCTCAATATAAGCAACTCATTAATCGGATCTCTACTAACGCAGAGGTTAAGCCCCGTTATTTCATCACCACGGTTACTGCTATTGCGATCCTAGTTATTGCAGTATTGGCAACCTATGTGCGTGGTCAAGTGCTTGAAAAAATGCACATTGATGAAGTCAATATTCAGCAAACGAGTGGATTGTATCAAGAACAAGACCCCTATGCTGAAGCACCTCCAGCACTCTTACTGGATGAGTCTAAAAGTGCAGGTGATAAAGCAAAGGATGACGTGTGGGATCGTGAACAGAAAGGCGGTTGGGGAACTTTTATTTTTCTTGCTTTCTTATTCATCCTATTACAGATTTTCGGTATTTTAATTGGTTTTAAAACCGGATTTGCTGGCAAACATTCTAAAGATGCGCGTAAAGAAATTGGCAACTTTAAAAGTGAGCGTGAGTTTAAGACGCATTATTCTCGTTTAAAGCAGCAAGTTGCGCGTGTAGCCCAGAAGCGCCTAACTAACTTGCAGCAAAGAATGAATCAAAAAGCCGAAACTAATTGCCAAGATCCTAAGGTGCTAGAGGTGTTAGAGGCCTGTGGTGAGCGTTCATTCCTGACGTATATGGAAGATTTAGGTAATGCCGAAAATCGATATGATCAATCGGTACGTTTACGTGAGCATCAAACATTAGCCAGCCATCAGGCGATGAAAAGTGCCGCTGTGGTGGCAACGTCTCATATTGTTGAGGTAGAAACTTCCGAAGCACCAGAGGCGATGGAAGCAAGATTGAAAGCCGAGCTTGTTGCTGAAGCGAATGCTAAAAAAGCTGCAGAGGCCGAAACGCCAGAACAAGCTGAACAACGTATTCGACAAGAGCTGCTTGCTGAAATAACTCAGCAAAAAAAGGTTGTTGAAACGGAAGAACAGATGCGCGATCGTTTACGCAAAGAGATACTTGGAGAGTTAAGTTCATGACAGGAATGACAAAGCTTGCTAAGTTGGTGGTTACTGGCTTGTTTGGCACTTTAGCTATTTCTATGTGTTTGCCTGCGATGGCCGCTGAGAGAAATGATATTAAAAGTTGCTACGAGTTTGCCAAAATTGATCCACTAACGGCAAAGACAGTTTCTGGCCGACATTTGTTTGTGGCGATCGATGGTACTTTTTCTCCGGACATAAATATTAAACAGTTAGTTCATGAGAAAGTGCATCTCTTCCTACAAGCTGGGGATAAAATTACTATCATTAGCTTTAGTGCTTATGTAAAAGATTTTTATACCGATGTTTTGTTTAGTGGCAGGCTGGATACTGATATTGCTGACAGGGATGACGTATCGAAGAAAAATCTAATGGCTTTTGATAATTGCATGAACAAGCAAGCTCAGTTCGTTAGAAGTAAAATTGATGCCCATATAAAACATGCTTTTAAACCTAATTATGTGGATTTGCCCAAAACTGAAATCCTCAGTAATTTATCTCAGGTTATTGCGCCGCAAGTGGCTGCCGATACCGAAGGACGCCGAGTATTGTTACTTGTGTCCGATATGGTTGAAAATTCAGATGTGACCAGCTTTTACAGTAAAAACACCTTAAAAGTTATCGAACCTGAGCAAGAAATGCTAAAAATACAAAAAGCGAATATGCTGAGTGATTTTAAGCAGGCAGATATTTACGTATTAGGTGCGGGTTGGGTTCCTGCTACATCAAAAGGATTTAGAGGCGGTCAAGTAATGTTGCCGTTGAAACAGTTTTGGCAACAGTATTTTGAGTCCTCCCATGCTGAACTTAAAGGTTTTGGCCAACCCGTATTAATGACGGATATGTAATGACTGAGATTTTAATTAAATTGTTACGTCATAGATAAGTACCGTTTTAGACTCTAATAAAAAAGCCAGACTCAGTCTGGCTTTTTTATTGTTATCGCGATGGCTAAAGATGCATAGCGATATTCTAAAGCAAGTTCAGTGTGCTTATTCTTCGCTATCACCCAGTGACAGTAACGTGGCGTTACCACCTATGGCGGTGATGTTGTTGGTGCGGGTCTTTTCAGTCACAAAACGGGTTAAGTAGTGTGGGCCACCGGCTTTAGGACCTGTGCCTGACAGGCCTTGACCACCGAAAGGCTGTACACCCACCACAGCGCCGATTTGGTTACGGTTAATGTAGACGTTACCCACATTCACTTTGTCGGCAACTTCAAGGGCATGGCCTTCGTTACGGCTGTGGATACCTAAGGTTAAGCCAAAGCCTGTGCTGTTGATCTCGTTGATCACTTGGCTCAGTTCGGCTGCCTTGTAGCGGATCACGTGCAGGATTGGGCCAAAGTGTTCTTTTTCGAGCACTTTGATTGAGTCGATTTCCACTGCTGTTGGCGACACGAAGTGACCGTTCTCAGTGCCAGCAGGCAGCGGCATTTGCTTGATAAGCTTACCGACTTGCTTGATATGATCGATATGCGCATCTAAGTTGGCTTTGGCGGTGGCGTCAATCACTGGGCCTACGTCGGTTTTGATTGAACTTGGGTTTCCAATCACCAATTCATCCATGGCGCCTTGCAGGACTTCGATCACGCGATCGGCGATGTCTTCTTGGAGGAATAGCACGCGCAGTGCGGAGCAGCGTTGGCCCGCGCTGGTGAATGATGATGAAACCACATCGTTAACCACTTGCTCGGGTTGAGAGGTTGAGTCCACTACCATGGCATTCTGACCGCCCGTTTCGGCGATTAATGGAATAATCGCGCCTTCGCGGTTGGCGAGTGTGCGGTTAATCAGTTTTGCTGTGCCAGTAGAACCGGTAAAGCACACGCCACCGATACGTTCATCGGCCGTAATTGCGCTACCGACAGTTGCACCAGTACCTGGTAAGAATTGCAGCACCTCGACAGGAATACCCGCTTGATGAGCGAGTTGCACCGCACGGTAACCAATAATCGAGGTTTGTTCCGCGGGTTTTGCGATGACTGTATTACCCGCCGCTAATGCCGCAGACACTTGACCGAGGAAGATGGCCAATGGGAAGTTCCATGGGCTGATACACACGAATACACCGCGGCCTTGGAGGAACAGTTCGTTCAGTTCACCCGTTGGGCCTGGAAGCAGTTCAGGTTTTGCCATCATCTTCTTGGCTTGTACTGCGTAGTAACGACAGAAATCAACGGCTTCACGTACTTCGTCGATACCGTCTTGAATGCTCTTGCCCGCTTCACGGGTGCACAGGGCGATCAATTCTTCGCGGTTTTCTTCTAATAAATCGGCCAATTTTTGCAGTGCAGAGGCACGGGTTTCCACTGGTGTGCGTGCCCAAGAGGTAAATGCTGCTTCAGCAGACGCGACGGCTGCTTCGATTGCAGCTTTGTCGGCGAAGGCGACTTGACCTACGGTTTGGGTAGTGTCGTATGGGCTAACAACAGTTTTATGTTCGCCAGTTAAGGTTTTACCGTTAACCAGAGGGCCCGCTTGCCATTGGGTATTTTTAAACTGTTCTAGTGCCGCGAAAAATGGCTCAGATTCGGAAATGATGTTCATATTGAGTCCCTTGGAATTTTTGCGTTCGCTACCGAAAATATCGGCAGGTAAAACGATTCTGTTGTTAGCCAGGGTTTTATAGCCCGTCAGCGTTGTTAGCGGATGCACCACTAATGACTCGATGGGGGTTTTAGGATCCACCAGTTTGTGGACGAACGAAGTATTCGCGCCGTTTTCCAGCAGACGACGGACTAAATAGGGCAGTAGATCTTTATGCGCACCGATAGGCGCATAAATACGTACCGCTTTAGCACCGGCTTCAGCCAAAATCGTGTCGTACAGCTCTTGTCCCATGCCGTGTAAGCGTTGGAACTCATGGTTACGATCGCCCGCCATATCGGAAATTGCCGCCACCGTTTGCGCATTGTGGCTAGCAAATTGTGGGTAGATAGCACCGCGAGTCGCATCCGATAACAAGTAACGGGCGCAGGCGAGGTAAGAAACGTCAGTACCGGCTTTGCGAGTGTAGAGTGGATAAGCGGCTTCGCCAGCTTGTTGCGCCCACTTAAGTTCGCTATCCCAATAGGCACCTTTTACCAGACGCACTGGGATTTCATCCCCTTGATTTTTTGCCAGACGCGTTAACCAAACCAGTACGGGCAGGGCACGCTTAGAGTAGGCTTGTACTACTATGCCGAGTAATCCCCAGCCTTTAGTTGCTTCAGAATTAAACAGTTTTTGGAACAGTTTTAGTGATAACTCGAGGCGATCGACTTCTTCGGCATCGATAGATATACCGATATTTAAGCCACGTGCCAGCTTAATCAGGCGAATCACTGTGTCGTACAGTTCAGTCAAGACGCGGTCTTCATTGGCCACTTCGTAACGTGGGTGCAATGCCGACAGCTTGATGGAGATTGTTGGCCGCGGTGATTCATTTTCGTTATAGCTTTGAGCACCGAGCTCAGTGATCGCATTGGCGTAATCGGTATAGTATTTCTCGGCATCTTTGCGAGTTAACGCCGCTTCGCCCAGCATGTCGTAGGAATGGGTATAACCTAACTTACGTTTATCTTCGCTGTTTTTTAGGGCTTCTTTCATGTTGCGGCCCAGTACGAACTGCTTACCCATGATCTTCATCGCTGCCATCATGGCTTGACGGATCACGGGTTCACCGAGGCGATTCACTAAGCGGCTCAGCAAGTTGCTTGGAGTACCATCGAGTTTTTTATCGAGTTTAACGATTTTACCTGTGAGCATTAAGCCCCAGGTCGATGCGTTAACCAGTACTGAGTCACTCTTGCTCATGTGCTCATCCCACTTAGCGCCTGAAAGCTTATCTTCAATCAGCGCATCGGCAGTGGCCGCATCGGGAATTCGCAGTAAAGCTTCGGCTAAACACATCAGGATAATGCCTTCCTGTGTTTCTAAGCTGTACTGTTGCAGGAAGGCATCTATGCCGACCATCAAGCCTTTTTTATCGAATTGACGAACCTTATTGACCAGTTCGTGGGCACGACGAGTGACGCGCTCTATGGCTTCATCACTGGAGGGCACTAGTTTGATCAGCTCTGACAAGTATTGTTCTTCATCGACAATGTAGTTGTCGCTGACTGCTTTGAACAGTTCGTCGAGATTGGCAGAATCGTAGCGGCCTGCCAGCACTTCACTCGCTTTGAACATAGTTATCGCTTCCATCTTGGCCGTTATTGGGGCGCTATTGTTGAAACAAATTGGGAGGCGCCAAACGCATTTGATATTTTGTATACAATATGAAGGTTTGCGCGCGCAGATTATACAACCAAAATGTGACGGACAACACTATAGCGTGAAAGATTGTGAAGCTTGTTTGATTAGCTTGTTAATAAGTCGATGTAACGCTTGATTGACAAAAAAGCCAGTGTTTGAAAACACTGGCTTTTGGAAGGTAAATTAAGACTTTTTGTGTGTCAGACTCACATCCAACGTTTTTTATTGCGACGTTGTGGTCTAGGTAAATACACTAAAATAATGCCTAGGATTAAGCCCATGCCTGCGATTAATCCACCTTGGCGCCAAAGTTCAAAACGCTCGTCTTGAGCTGTGCGATCTACCGCATTTTTCAGTTGATCACGTTCTTGAGTCGTTTTAGCTAGGTTGGTTTCTAACTCGCTTAGTTTAGCCTTTAATTCGAGCAGTTCGCCGGCATGATTATCTGTTGAACTTGATACTTCTGCTAACTTAGCTTTGGCCTGTGCGAGTTCAGTTGTTAACGCAGGGACTTGCTCACGGAAACTTTGAGTCGAACTGATCAAGTTGGTTTGTACCCAACCTTCACGGCCTTTATGGTCGATTATTTTGGAGTAATCACCTTGAGTTTCGTTGAGCAGTGTCACAGGTTGACCCGCTTCAATTGATCCAACAATTCGAAACTCAGTACCAGGGCCACCTAAAAGATACAGAAACACGTTATCCGAGATGTAGCGGGATTGGCCTTCGGCCAGCAGGTTGGAAGACAGCAAGATCATTCCTACCAGAGTCAGGAGTCTAAACACTTTTGTATTCTCATCAACGAAATAGTCTGCACATGCTAGGGATTTGAGGCCTGTAATGCAAGAGGGAAGTCATAGACTTCCCTCAACTTTACGGCATCCATGCTATGACCATTCCAATTTAATTCAATCTTTCCTACGACCTTCTAGTCCTAGGCGCTAATACTGCTTAATGTCAGCAACACATTTAGCGAGACTTCTTAATTAAAAATACCTTTAATCATATAGAAGAAGATGATTGATAGGCCAGCACCTGCTGGTAAGGTCACAACCCAAGATACGACTATATTACGTACCACACCAATGTTAATCGCTGCGATACCACGGGCCATACCTACACCTAATACCGCACCCACTAAGGTTTGTGTGGTAGAAATAGGTAAACCAGTGCTAGAAGCAATAACTACAGTCGTTGCCGCGGCTAATTCTGCCGCAAAACCACGACTTGGCGTCAAGTGAGTGATGTTTTTTCCGATAGTTTGCATAACGCGCTGACCAAAAATCGCCAGACCCATCACAATACCTACGGCACCCAAAGGTAAAATCCACCAGACTAGAGGTGATTTCGCTGCAATCTCACCACCGCTATTGACGACAGAAACAACCGCCGCTAATGGACCAATCGCATTTGCTACATCGTTTGAACCATGGGCAAAAGCCATACAACAAGCAGTCAAAACCATCAGGATCGCAAACACTTTTTCAACGTTTTTGAACTGGGTTTGACGATCTGCTTTATCACTCATTTGTAAGCGTGAAATGGCGATTTTACCTAAGATACCAACTACAGCAGCAATAGCACCTGCGAGTAGGTAAGACTCGGTAACTGAGAAATGCAGACCAACATGGGATAAGCCTTTCATAATCGTCATTAATGACATGATGAAACCAGCAAATGCCATATAGAAAGGTACGAAACGCTTAGCATTACTCAATGGATCGTCAGTGTTGAAAATGAGTTTTTGAGTGCTTTGGAAGAGGATGAATGCCATAAAGCCCGAAATAGCGGGGGTTACGATCCAAGAGCCTACAATCCCGCCTACTTTATCCCATGAGACTGAATCTGCACCAACACCCACGGCGGCGAAGCCAATAATGGCACCGACGATGGAGTGAGTCGTTGATACTGGCCAGCCAAGAGCCGATGCGACGACAAGCCAAATACCTGCTGCCAACAATGATCCTATCATGCCGTAAACCAGCAATTCAGGAGTTGCAGTGAAATAGCTAGAATCAATAATACCGCTACGAATTGTATTGGTAACTTCGCCCCCAGCTAAAAATGCACCGGAAAACTCAAAGATCATTGCGATAATAATCGCTTGTTTAATTGTAATTGCGTTTGAACCTACAGAGGTTCCCATCGCATTGGCGACGTCATTCGCCCCAATACCCCATGCCATGAGAAAACCAAATGCAGCCGCAATGGCAATAAGCCACGGGCCATTGGTGACTAAGACGTTAGCCACCTCAATACCTGCATCAACCATATTGATACCTTGATAACCTTAATTTGTTAAACGCGAGCCAGCATAAGCTCAAGACGCGAACCGACGCGTTCGGCAAGATCTGCAAGACCACCGACCCATTCAATCGTTTTGTAGAGGAACATCACATCGACAGGATTCAATTCAGATTCCATAGCGAATAACTGACGGCGTAACTGAATTTGTAGATCGTCAGTATCTTCTTCGATGATATCGAGTTCGTTGATCATTTTTGCCACTAAGTCGACTTCACGGCCACGGAAACCTGTTTCTAACAGATCTTCGAGTTCATTAATGACTTGTTTTGCTAGTGCTACCGCATCGATACAGCGTTGTAGATAAGCAATAAATGGGACTTGCATGACCTGAGGGATTAACAGCTGACGGCCGATAACACGACCGGAAATATCTTTGGCTTTGTTGGCTATCTTGTCTTGTTGAGTTAAAAGTTCCAATAAATCTGTACGTTCTACTGGCATAAATAAACCGCTTGGCAGAGTCAGACGGATTTCACGCTTCAGTGAATCTGCTTGCTTCTCGGCTAAACTAATTTGCTTACGTAATTGAACTGCACTGTCCCAGTTACCTGTGATAGTGGCTTCGAAAAAGGGGACGAGTAACGATGCGCAATCGTGTACTTTGTCCATGTGCTCTTGAAGAGGCTTAATTGGCGATTTTGCAAACACGCCCAAAATAGAGTTTACTGGCATTGCCGTTTACCTATTTAGATTGTTCCATTATTGGAAAAAGCGGGCGCATGTTAACCTATGCGTCCGCGTATTGAAACTGTGTTTTTTCAGAAAAAACGACAGGTTTATTCTAACGGGTTATATACCAACTGCAAAACCAAATCCTACGGGATTTTTATGACACATTTGTGACATTATGAACTAAAGATGACGCATCGATGAATATTTGATGACAAAGTGAGCGGTTACGCAATGAATGCTGAGATTGAATTAAAACTGTTTTTCCTGCCGATATATCAAGAATCCCTGATAAATAAGTTAGATAGTCTCGATAATGCCGTACCTCAAGGTCAACGTCGTTTGGCGAATGGTTACTTCGACACCCCTGACTTGCAATTACGTCAGTGGGACATGGGATTGCGGGTGCGCGGTTACGATGCGCACCGAGAGCAGACCATAAAAACCGCAGGACAAGTCGTGGGCGGCATTCATTCGCGGCCCGAATACAATGTGACTATCCAATCCGATAGCCCAGACTTAAGTCTATTTCCTACCAGCATTTGGCCCGTTGATGCCGATTTAGCGGCGACGCAAGCTCAGTTGACTTGTATATTTCACACCGATTTTTATCGTCGCGCTTGGCATGTTCAGATTGATAACAGCGTGGTCGAAGTGGCGTTAGACATAGGTGAAATCACCGCAAATGGCCAGCAAGAAGCCCTGTGTGAGCTCGAGTTTGAACTCCTCAGCGGCGATACTGAGGCGCTACTTAAGCTGGCGATGCAAGTGGCGAGCGTTGTGCCCGTGCGTTTAGGTAAGGCCAGTAAAGCGCAGCGGGGCTATCGATTGGCGGGCAAGGCTAAGCCGCTCGATTTAAAAGCATTGGAATTTCTGCCACTGGCCGAGTCACACGATTCTTCTTCACAGGATTTAAGTGCAAACTGCCAAATCCTGCTTGAAACCGCCCTTGAGCGTTGGCAATTATTAGAGAGCATGATCGCAGAGGAAAGCGACCCTGAAGCCTGTGTGGTACTATGGTGGCGGATGCGCGCCTGTATTCGTTTGCTGCGCATGACCCTAAATCAGTTCGAATTATTGAATGTGACACTGTCTAGCCAATTTATGCTGATTGAAAAGCAGCTCGATTTTATTGAGCAGGCACAGGCGTTGACCGCTTTGCTTGGTAGCCAAAGAGGCTTATTTGCTAAACTTGGCCAACACGCCCAAGTTAAAGTGCGACTTCTGGCGCAACTGACAGAGATTAATCTGACGGGACGCTTACTCTTCCTATGGCAACAGACCGAATATGGTCAATTACAGCTGGCTATTGTTGAACTGTTGCTAAAGATCAGTGCTGGTGAAGTGGACATCACCCATCAGCCTAGCTTACGCCAGCATGCCGATCGTGCTCAGCAAGCTTCTTGGATGGCGATAATTGAGGTCATGCCACTCAATAGCGTCATGACAGCGGCGAATTATCTACAAGTGGCCACAGTGTTGGATGCGAGCATTCTTGTGGGTCATGCCTACGGCAGTTTATATGAGGCGAAATCACGGGACGCATTTCGTGCACCTTGGCAAGATCTCGCGCTTGGGATTAAAACTTTGGCTTGTTATCGCGCCTTACAGGATGCGAGTCGGGAGTTAGATATCAATTTAGCTGAGTGGCTGGAAGACAAGCAGCAGAGTTTGTTGTTTGCTATGGAATCGACACGCCGTAACGCGATGCAACAGCAGGTCTACTGGTAGTATTACTTTTTATCGCTGATAAACGGAAAAGGCTCAATCTAAAATAGATTGAGCCTTTTCATTAGTCCGTTTTCGCAACAAAGTCAGCTATTTTTTGTTTCGATAACCTGCTTAAGTTCCGCAACTTGAGCCAGCATTTGCGCTTGATTTTGTTCTATTTTTTGTTGGTTCTCTTCCATTCTCGCTAAGGCTAATTCAAGCTCTGATTTGATTTCGGCTTTATGCGCATCTTGGCGTTCTTGGCGTTCAGATTCATCTGGCGCGACAAATACCGATGCCATATAACCTGAAATCACCCCAAAAAAACTCACACCGCTGACAATGACCACGCCACCTATGATGTGGCCTGCTGTGCTTACAGGATAATAATCGCCGTAGCCGACGGTAGAGATAGTGACTAATGCCCACCAAATCGCTTGCTCAGCGGTCTGGATATTGGCGCCTTCGGTGCCGCTTTCGACGATGAGCATAATGACGGAAGCTAATGTTAGAATCGTCACCATAGCAACCAGTAAACTGGCTAAGGTGGCTTGTTTACGTTGTTTTACCAGTGGGAGCAGCAGTGAGCGACTCATGCGGATCAGGCGTATTACCCGTAGGATTTGAAAAAGCCGTGCCATACGTAGGGCTTCAATCGCCGGAATACTGGCAATAAAATCAATCCAATGGTGTTTAATGAAAAAGCGTTTATCGCGAGCACGGATCAACCCAACAAAGAAGTTGATCATAAAAATCATGCAAATACTGGTATCGACAAAGAAGAGCAAGCGGTAGGTTTCGCTATCTAGGCGGCCGAAGGTCATGACAAGTACTATGATCACCGACAGCAAGGACAATAGCATCATCGCCATTTCGAATGGAGAAGGAGTGCCAAGGGTGCGAAGCGACCATGGGGTTTTATCTGTCATGCCAAACATGATCCCTGTTAAGTGCGGCGAATATCACTACTAAAGTAAAAGACTTTAGGCTGTGAGTAAATTGACTGAGTTAATATATCGATTAATCGCGCCAGCCAATGGTAAGAAGGGTTGGCGCTTGAGATCAGCGTTGATTTAGGTTTCATCAACAAAGTGGACTAAATCGTCGAGTACACGACGTTTAATTTCTAGCTGTGAATCGGCACTTAAACCATATTTCTCTGCCAGTTGCACATAGTCATCTGCATTGAGTGACACGGTAAGACGCGGACGCGTTGGCCGTTTCGATACGCTAAGACCTAAAATAGTGCGAATTTGATCAGAAGGGCTAACGCCTGCATCTAACGCGGCTTTACGTATAGAATATTGAAATTTTTCATCGAGATCGAAGGCAACCTGTGTTGCCTTAGCGGCTTGTTGGTTCTTTAACCATTGCTCGGGCAGAGGGTGTTTGGTTTTACTCATGGCGTATTACCTATTGCTATCAACCGTTTCTAGCGCTTATCTGTGAGATTGTATTGGGATTATTGATAAAGTGCGAGCACGCACTTTATCTTATTTTCGTGTTATTTCGCCGGCCAGTATTCCCGAATATCCGTTAGCGGGCGATATAGGGTCAAGACAACATCGGTATCACCCCCTTCGTAGACTTCCACTTCGACAGCGCAGCTTTCATTGTCATCAAGTAATAAATAGTACTCAAAGGGCTCACCTGTGGCGCCATTGGCATCCTGTGGCGGCTTTTGGCCACGATAATCCTGACGATGGAAATAGCCAAAAGCGGCAAAAGTCACTTGGTGGTATTGTTTTCCAAGCCATTGTTCAAGTTGTTCAGCTAAGTCGGCCGGTAATTCTTGCGTAGTTAACTCGGCATGACCCGGTTCCTCGAACAGGGCGCTGAATTGCTCGAGATCGAATAATTGCTCCACTTGGGCGCGGGAAACCTTAATCGAAAAGGCGAGATAGGTTTCGTCGTCTTCTTCAATGCTCAAAAAGAGAGTATCGCTACCATGTCCCTTGAGTAACCACTCGGAGTGTTGTTTACGTTCAGACTCGTAAGTATGTACGGCTTCGACTCTTAATTGTTGACCACGGAGTTGTGGTGGCAGGGCAAAACTATCATCAATTGAGATCATGTCGCCGACATTGAGCTGGGACGGGTGATTGAGCTCGCGCTGTGGCGGGGCTTTCTTACCAAAAATACTATTGAAAAATCCCATAGTGACTCCTGCTGACTATGCTCGCGTGCGGCCTCATATTGATTGGCAGCAGATATTCACGGGCAATAGTGGTCATTTTTATTTAATGAGGATGAAACAAAAAAATGCCGAGGTCAGTAGGGGGTGATGATCCCACTGAGACTCGGCATTCGGTCAATCATTGCTTAGCTTTTACGTGCTTTGATTCGATCTAGCACTGCATTTGCGTTTGACTTTTGCTCACCAATACCCGCTTCGGCTAGTTTGGCTTGCAACGACTTATCACTGTTTTCATCGGCTAAGGTTTCAGCCGCTTTTAAACGGTCGTCAAATTGTTGCTGACGTGCCTTGATACGTTCTAGTGAATCTTTAGCGTTCAGCAGCTTAGAGTTGCTAGACGCGAACGAGTCAGTAATGGTTGCCGTCGCTTTTTGCACGCTTTCAGTGGTTTTAACCATGCTCAACTGACGTTGATAATCAGACAGTTGGCGTTCGGTTTTCTTCACTAAGTCTTTCAAGCGTGCAGCATGGGCGCTAAAGCTGTCGTTGGCGCTTTGTTGCTCAGACAACTCTTGGTCTAACTGAGCAATCTTTTCAGCAATTTCAATCGCTAAGGCTTCATTGCCTTTGTCTAATGCTTGAGTCGCATAACCTTCGTGTTCTGCAATCGAACGTTTCAGACGGTCGATTTCACGGCTGGCTTGCATTTCTTTTGCCATGACATCGGTCAGTTCACGTTTAGCATTGGTTAAATGCTTTTCTGCATCACGGATTTCCTGTTCGAAAATACGGGTTGAGTTTGCGTCAACGATGCTTTGGCCAACTTCGGTGGCACCACCGCGAAACGCTGTTAAAATTTTATTCAGAATGCCCATTTAGTGGCTCCTTATTTCAGATAGTCGACCAATTCATCAATAACTTCTAAACAGTTATCAGATAAAACTGCTAATTCTTGCTCGATTTCGAGCATGCTAGATTGTAGTGATAGCGCACCGTAAACCACGTATTTGTCATCAATTTTTGCAAAAGCTGACAAGGGCATTGGAATGTTGAGCTCTAGCATGGTTTCAAACATTTCACTGCGACGTTCTTGATTTACTTCGTTCTCGCCCCACAGGTAGCTGATGCAAAGTACTTGGTTGTCCGTTACCGATACAAATACCGGGATTTCTTCACGGCCGACCACATTCACTTGCAACACTTCGACTTCACCATCGATTGGATAACAATCAAATTGAAAGCCAGTTTGGCTGTTGTTGCCAAGACTGTTGAGGTGATTGGCAATGGTATGGATATTCATATTTGTCCTTATTGACATATTATGTCTGTGTTCAAAGATAGCACCGAGACATAATATGTCAAGTACTATCTCATCCTATTAAAAAAGATCCAGTCCTTGATTCTCGGACCAATCTTGCAAATGGTAGTGATACAGCTGCAATGAACCCAATTCATTGGGTTTTATGTTGGCGGCATCTTGATAAAAATTGGCTGGAAACTCAAAGGCGCCATCCACTAAACCTAAAGTGAGCCAGTCATCTTTGATGGGCAACTCAGTTAACTTCGCTAATCTGTGTTGTGCATCGAGCCCGCCTAAGGTTGCAATACTCCAGCCCCATTCGCCAAAACTGGGCACATTATGATGGTACTGCTTGACGTCAAATCCCGCCAATGCCAAGGTTTTTGCTACCGAAATAAAGGCCTTAGGGGCATGGTAAGGCGATGTTGACTGTACAGTCAGAGCGCCATCACTGCTCATAAGTTCCTTTAATTTACGGTAGAAATAGTCCGAATAGAGCTTATTAAGATCGGGATGGCTCGGATCGGGCAAGTCTACGATAATCGCATCGTATTTCACGCCTGTGGCAATCAGTTTATCGACACCATTAAATGCATCGTCGTTGATCACTGTGACACGGGGATCGTTCAGTGCATTGCCATTGAGCGCCAACATAGCGCGACTGAGACTATCGGGCATATCTGTATCGGGCGATTTAAATAATTGCACTAGGCCCACATCGAGATCGAGCAGCGTGACTTGTTCAGGCTCCCAGCGCAGTACTTGTTTGAGACCGAGTCCATCACCGCCGCCAATGATCAGCACCTTGTTGTGACGGGCACTGGCCGCGAGCGTAGGATGAACGAGAAACGTATGGTAGATGTGCTCGTCTATGCTAGAAAATTGTAAGCGACCATTGATGTATAAAGCATAAACTGGCGGCAGACCGTTACCGCGCAACCGCTCGGTGAAGGTCAGCTGTTGGAAACGTGTCGCCTTGGCGTAAACCACTTTGTCTTTATAGAGCAAATTATTGAATTCTTGCTCCCAGCGTGGGCCGTGGATTGCTAATACGAGTAAGACACCAGTCACGATAAAATGCCCACTCAAAAGCAGTTTAGGGCGGCGGATTTTAGGCCAGAATCGCCAGATAAACACAAAACCTGCCAATAGATTGAAACTGGCAGTTAAGGCGGCGGCGAGTTGGATATCGATGGCGAGCATAAAGCCAACCCAAATGGCGGCACCTATGCCTGCGCCTATGTAATCAGCTCCGTAAATTGTGCCCGCGTTATGCAGTAAATGCTCGTCGGAAAGGGATTGGCGAACCCTAGCAATCAGCGGGATTTCCATACCAATCATCAGGCCCAATAACACACCCCACACATAGGGTAAGTATTCGCTGAGTTTTTGCAGCGAGCCTATCATGCCACCTTCGGGCAGTTGATCTGGCGGTAAACCTAAGGTGTTAGCAATGATTAATGGCAGTTGTTGACCAAAACCAATCACCGCTGCTGTGATTAAAATGGCGAGTGAGCCACAGAGTGCAACTGTGAGTTCTAAGATCACAAAACCGGTAAAGGCATCACGGATCTTACGCGCGGCGAAGGCACCTAGCCCCATGGAGACAATCATTAAGCCTATCATGGTGTAAATGGCGGCTTCTAATGCGCCTAAAATGCGGCCCGCATAGTGGGATAAAAGATATTCGTAGATCAGGCCGCAACCTGCTAATACGGCCATAATGCCCAATAAGAGAACATCGTCGAACCAACCTAGGCGGCTAGGTTTAGCCGCCGAGGGAGTTAAGCTAATTTCTTGCATTCGATTAAGCCATCAGTGCCGTAAGAATAAGTGCGATAGCGATACTGATCGCCATTTCTACTGCGGCGATACCGATATTGTGTTGTCTTTCCACTTCATCGGCTAAATCGATACGGGCCAATACCAGTTTCTTCACGACGAACAGCAGTAAGGAGAGTGCGATCAGCATAATGACTGAGAACACTAACCAACCGATCACGTTAGTCACATAAGCCGTTGGATTATAAATAATAAAGTGACTGGCGGCATTAAAGCTCAGTGCCATAGCAATCATGTAACCCGCATGGCGTAGCGCTAACGCTGTATGACCTTGGGCTAAGGCTTGTTGCATAGACGAGTCTTGGTTGCGGCTTGCGAAACGGTTTTCACGCCACCGCGTGAGTAGCACTAACATCAACTGCGAAATCGCAAAGGCGCTGAAGATGGCAATGAAGGTATCGACCGTTAAATCTTCTGCCCACAGCAAGACGGAGCGAATGATAATGGCGGTAGCAATAGCAACGCTAGCATCGACGATAGCGACGGACACATTACCTTTGATGATTTGCTCGTTCTTATCAAACTCATTTAGCGCTATTTTATCGTGGAGAAAACGGCCGAGTTTAATCAGTACTAAACCGAATAAACCATAGCAGCTCATGCCAATCGCTTCGGTAAGATAAGAGTGTGCCGCAGCGCCTGTGATAGCGCCTGTAAGCACTATGCCTAGGGCGGCAACTGCGCCAGCGGTACTTATGCCAAAGGCAAAGTTATCCCGCTCTGCCAGCTCTTTACTGCTATTGACCTTTACACTCCAACCTTGCAAATAACGCATTAGCGTTAGCAAAATCACGGCTATGGTGAGGTCGATAGCCAGAATGATGGCTAGCTCTGGTGTGATACCGAAATCCTGAAATAATGTCATTGGAAATCCTTAGTTACTTGCCCCGGCGCACACTGCGGGTCGTGCGATTGCTGGAATTGCGGAAACTGCTGTCTTTAGCATAGTTAGATCGAAACTTACTGTTCGAACTCTTGCTCGCACTTGTCGTGCTGGCCTTAGGTGCGCTGGTACTTTCACGGGATAACGCCGTGCCACCAGTTCGCGGTTTAGCATAAGGGCTGTCAAAGCGTTTGCCTTGTGAGTCGAAACGTTTTTTCGTTTGTTCGAAGGTCTTATTTTGCGCATCCGCTTGTTTGGGTGAGGTATAGCGATAACGACCTACGTCATTGTAATAGCTATAACCTCGGTTACCCGACCAACGATCGTAGGAAACTGGGCGATTGAAAACATTCGAAAACATCGAATACATGCCATACCAAGCCCAAAACGAAGTGCCGCTTGAGTCGGTTTGCCAGTTGCCGTAAGAGGGATTACCAACTAATTGACTGCCTGGACCAAAATCTTCACCGCCATTGGCTAATGTTGCGGCCTCACGGCTAATCGAATTCACGCGAGCCAGTTTGCCGTCGGACATATCGGCGACCACGTTGACGGGATCAGACAACATATCGTTAAACAGACTGGGATCTGCGGCTTGATAAAGATTTTCCGCTTCGGCCAGCTGTTGATCGAGATCAGCAAAGTTACTCGCCACTTTCGATTCATCTAAACGACGTTTCAGCGAGGTATACATGGGACCTTGGGTGCCAGAATCCTTTGCTAATTCATCGAGTAAGGGTGCTAAATCGGGTTTCTGTTGCTTTAGCAGTGTCGTGTATTGTTTTAAGAGATTAGCGTTACGCAACTGGCCGTCATCGATCATCGTCGTGAGCGTAGCGAGACGTTGCTGCGTGAGTTGTTGATACTTCGCGATTTTATCCGGTCTGTCATCGCCACAACCCGTCAGCGATAGCGAAACGGCTAAAAAAAGTATCGATGTGAGAACACGGGTTAGCATTCCTGCCATGTTTTCTCCAAAAGGTAATGAAATAAAACTCAAATACTTGCAGGCAATAATAATCCTCTTGCCCAATATGCCTGCCGCGCAGGTTATAGTACCCTTAAATGCCACAGATAAAAGTGTAAACCTTTATTTGTGTGTTACATCAGGTAGCTGCAAGTCTCGTCGAACATAACATGATGTGGCGTCAATCTATATCATTTACGACATAATATGTCGATAGCTAAATTTGTTAGGGATTATTATGACCATGCAAAAAGACAGTAATAAGTCATTGTCTATTCTTATTAATCAAACCGCTGAACGCAATTGGCTGCGATTAGAGGAAGCATGGTCCGAAGGACTTGCGCAATTAACGCCTGCTCAGCAGCAAGAACTCAAAACGGTTTTGGGACTCAGTGATTATGTAGCGGCTCAACTATGCCGACATCCCGAGTGGATCGCTATGCTGTTTGCGGGCGAGTTAAGCCTGATTGATCGTAAAAATTTTGATGTTGATTTGCATGAAGAACTGGCTAGCACGACCACCGAGGAGATGGCTAAAACCACCCTGCGACGGTTTCGTAACTATCAAATGGTGCGTTTAGCTTGGCGTGACTTTTTAGACTATGCCAGTTTAGAGGAATCCTTGCTTGATCTGTCGGCGCTCGCCGAAGCGTTAGTAATCTGCGCCCGCGATTGGCTCTATAAAGATATGTGCGCTCAATATGGCACGCCGATGGACAAAGAAGGGAATCCGCAACCGCTACTGATTTTAGGTATGGGTAAGTTAGGCGGCCGCGAGCTTAATTTCTCCTCCGATATCGATTTGATTTTCACGTTTCCTGAGCATGGCGAAACCGTCGGCGGTCGTCGCAGTTTAGACAATCAACAATTCTTTATCCGCATGGGGCAAAGGCTAGTGAACTTGCTCGATCAAGTTACCGTCGATGGTTTCGTGTTCCGCGTGGATATGCGTTTGCGTCCCTACGGTGAAAGTGGCCCCTTGGTGGTGAGTTTTAGTGGTCTTGAGGATTATTACCAAGAACAAGGGCGAGACTGGGAGCGTTATGCCATGGTCAAGGCTCGTGCGCTCGGGCCTTGGAACCATTTCTCCGATGAACTACACAGCCTCCTGAGACCCTTTGTGTATCGCCGTTATATCGACTTTTCGGCAATTGAATCCCTGCGAAAAATGAAGCAACTCATAGCGCAAGAAGTGCGGCGCCGTCATTTGACCGACAATATTAAACTCGGTGCAGGCGGTATTCGTGAGGTCGAGTTCGTGGTGCAAAGTTTTCAATTGATCCGTGGCGGCCGTGAGCCTGCGTTGCGTCAGCAGAGTTTATTCGGTGCTATCGATACGCTTTACAGCTTAGGGCAGTTTGAATATTTGGCGGTGGATGAGCTTAAACACAGTTATTTACTGCTGCGCCGGGTTGAGAATCTGCTGCAAGCCATTGACGATAAACAAACCCAAACCTTACCGAATAATCCACTCGATTGGGCGCGATTGTGCCATGTACTCGATATGGCCAATGAGGTTGATTTACGCACTCATATTGAAGCGGCAATGAGCAAAATCCATCGCCATTTTAAAGCCACTGTGGGTGGCGAAGAAGGCGAAGAAAAAGCCGAACATTGGACAGCGCAGCTGTGGAATATGCAAGACCTTGATGATGGCATTACGTTGTTGGCCGAACAGCAAATTGATGATGACAAGCTGTGCCCTATGCTCAGCAGCTGGCGCGAAACAGTGACTAAGCGTTCCATTGGTCCACGCGGGCGGGAAACCTTAGATAAGTTAATGCCAAGATTATTGGAAGAATTGATTAATCAACAGAGTCCATCGTCAGCTTTTGAGCCCGTGTCTAAGGTGCTGGAGCAAATTTTAACTCGTACCACTTACCTTGAGCTTTTGTGTGAAAACCCAGGCGCACGGCAACAGTTAGTGAGCTTGTGCTGCGCCAGTCCTTGGATTGCCGCGCAGTTGGCTAAATTTCCCATGTTGCTCGATGAGCTTATCGATCCATCGCAGCTTTATGACACGACCTCCATCGACGATTATCCGAGCGAGCTGCGTCAGTACATGATGCGCGTGCCCGAGGATGATATGGAGCAGCAGATGGAAGCGCTGCGACAATTTAAGCTTTCACAACAACTTAAAATCGCCGCCGCCGATGTCACGGGTGTTTTACCCGTGATGCAAGTGAGCGATCACTTAACTTTTTTAGCCGAAGCTATTATCGAACAAGTGGTGATGCAGGCGTGGCAACAGGTTTCAGTGCGCCATGGGGTGCCCGCTCACCTTGAGGGCAGTGACACAGGCTTTGCCGTTGTCGGTTATGGCAAGCTCGGCGGGATTGAATTGGGTTACGGCTCCGATCTCGATTTAGTTTTCTTGTGTGAAAATAAAACAGAGAACGGCCTGACCAATGGTGATCGCCCGATTGAAGTTGGTCATTTTTACCTCAAACTCGCCCAGCGCATTCTGCATTTATTCTCGACTCGCACCACTTCGGGGGAGTTGTATGAAGTGGATATGCGCCTGCGTCCTTCTGGCGCCTCGGGTTTGATGGTCAGTGAGATTGAGCGTTTTGGCGAATACCAAGCTAACGAGGCATGGACGTGGGAACATCAAGCCTTAGTGCGCTCGCGTTTTGTTTTTGGCGACAATAGTTTAGCGGTTAAATTCAGTCATATTCGCGCTTCAGTATTGGAAAAGCCCCGTGATAAAGCTGAGCTGCAAAAAGCGGTACGTGAGATGCGTCAGAAGATGCGCGATCACTTGCTTAAAGTCAGTGATGGCATGTTTGATTTAAAGCAGAGTCCAGGCGGGATTGCCGATATTGAGTTTATTGCCCAGTACTTAGTGCTGGCTAATGCCCACGAGTATCCAGAGCTAACGATTTGGTCTGATAATGTGCGGATTTTTGGTGTGTTAGCTGAGCTTGAACTTTTGCCAATGATGAGTGCCCAGCATTTAACTCAGACATATTGCTTACTACGGGATGAAAATCATCGACTGACTCTGCAACAAAAGGCGGGGCAGTTACCAGTGTCAGAGGTAGAAGACCATGCTGAGCGGGTGTTAAACATTTATCGTGCTGTGCTTGAATAGTGCAGTCTTTAAGGGGATTAAGGCTGATACGAATTTCAGCCTTAACACCGCAAGAATACACCATTTAGGCTAGAGTTTAATGAGAGCAGTTAGCTGAGAGCACCATGCAATTACCTACAATTCCTGAAAACGAGCTGCAACGCTTGGCCACATTACGCGCACTTAATGTGCTCGACACCGATGCCGAGGAACGTTTCGATCGTATTACTAGGCTTACGCGTAGAATTTTCTCCCTGCCCATTTGTGTTGTGACCTTAGTAGATGCCGATCGGCAATGGTTTAAATCACGCCAAGGATTGGAGGTGACTGAAACACCTCGGGAAATTTCATTTTGTGGACATGCGATCAATCATGACGGCATTTTCATCGTGAACGACGCCCTCAAAGATCCCCGTTTTAGTGACAATCCTCTGGTGACTGAGCAGCCGCATATTCGCTTTTACGCCGGCTATCCCCTCACCATTCACGAGCAATATCGGGTGGGTACTTTGTGTTTAATCGGTACTGAACCGCGGGATTTTACGGCTGAAGACATTGAAACCTTAACGGATTTAGGACAAATGGTAGAGGCTGAATTACTCTCTATCGCGCAAAATACCTTAGATCCCTTGACGGCTATTTCGAATCGACGTGGTTTTGAATTACTGGCCCATCAGTCAATGGCGAGTTGTCGACGTACCGAATCTGAGGCGGCCTTAGTATTCTTCGATCTCGACTTTTTTAAGGAAGTGAATGACAGCTTTGGTCATCGCAAGGGCGATCAGATGTTATATGATTTTGCCCATATCTTAATGACTGCTTTTAGGGAGTCGGATGTGATCGCAAGGCTTGGCGGCGATGAGTTTGTGGTGCTGCTAAGTTTTGTGCATAGAGATACAGTCAATCGGGTCATCGAGCGTTTTAAGCAGTTACTTGATCAATATAATCAACAGCATCCTAAGCAACATAGATTGGCGACCAGCATAGGTATCGCCCATTGGACACCGGATTCAGATATGAGCTTAGAGGATCTGTTAGATTCCGCTGATAAAGCCATGTATCAGAATAAAGCCACACATCACAGTGATGCATCTTAAATTGTTTACGCTTATGCCAATGAAAAGGGAGACAATAATGTCTCCCTTTTCATTGGACTTTATTCGGCGAAGAAGTACTAAGCTGTAATGAGCGTTACCCAATGTTGATATAAGGGTAAGCCAATTAGCACGTTAACTGGAAATGTGATCCCGAGTGAGGCTAGCATAGCCAGACCTATATTGGCTTCGGGGATTGCGGCTCGAATGGCCGCTGGCGCTGCGATATAAGATGCGCTGGCACTTAATGCCGCTAACACTAAAATGCTGCCTGAAGGTAAGTCCAGCCAAACACCTACACCAATACCACACCAAGCCAATACAAAGGGCGCTACGGTGGCAAACACTAATAAGCGCCATTGCTTAAGTGGCAGCGGCAAACACACTTTGGCCGTTACTAAGCCCATTTCCAGTAAAAATAATGCCAGTAAGGTTTTGAACCCGCCTAGTAACACAGGTGTAAGCGGCGCAAGTCCCGTTGGGCCATAAAGCCAACCTATCACCACACCGCCAAGGAGTAAGACAACGCCACGACTGGTTAAGGCTTCGTGCAACACGCTTGATTGATTTTCATTTTTGGGTGATGTTTCAATTGCTTTTTTGGCACTTAAGTATCTGTGTAACCAGAGCATTACGACAATAGCAGGTAGTTCCAGCAGCACGAGATATAGGGTCGTTTCTGGCCTTAAGATCAACCCAGATTTTTCAACCATAGCCATCACCACCGCAAAGGTTCCTGCACTGACGGAGCCGTAATGGGCGGCAATACTAATGGCATCGGTATGGCCAATGCGAACCAGCCGGGTTAGTACAGGGTATAAGGCCAAGGGGATAATCAAACCTAAGGCAACAACCGCTAACAGCTCAGTGAACACTAAGTTTTGAGTGTGACCGTGGAGCGCCATTCCGCCCTTTAAACCTAAGGTAAGCATTAACAGTATGGATAGGGTTTCGTAGATCGCGGGGGGGACTTTAAGATCTGATTTCACTAGGCCAGCTAACAGGCCTAAGGCGAAAAATGCAATGACAATATCGGGCATGGGTATCTCATTAAGTTTGACTTTTAAGCGGTGCAAAACGCGCTTGTTTGTCGAGTGATCCTGATGGCTGGTGATTTTGGACCTAATTAGTTATATTGAAAAATAAATTGTTTACCACCTAGGTATAGATAATTGTCTATGGATAAGCGTTCGTTATCGACTCAGCTTAAATTGCGGCATTTGAGTTTTCGGTTACTGCAGGTGTATGTGCAAGTGGTGCGGTTAGGTAATATTTCCGCAGCGGCGAGGGCATTGCATTTAACTCAACCCACAGTGTCATTACAGCTTAAAAAACTGGCCGATGTGTTGGGTGAGCCATTACTCGAGAGTCGTGATGGCCGCATGTTACCGACCTTGATTGGTAATGGGTTGTACCGCGCAGCCTGCGATACCTTGAGTCGTTTTGAGGATTTCGATGCTTTTATGCAGCAGGCTAAAGGTGGCAGTGTTGGTCACATTAATATCGGTATTGTCACTACCGCAAAATACGTGTTACCACGGATTTTAGGGGCATTTTATCGGCAGTTTCCACAGGTTAAAGTGACCTTAAACATTGGTAACCGTGCCCATGTATTAGGCAGATTTGAACGTCAAGAAGATGATTTATACCTGTTCAGTCATCCTCCAAGTGGCGATAACGTGTTATCTGCACGCATCATTAAAAATCCGCTGCAACTGATTGCACCAAAGGATCATTGGGCAGTGGGTCGTGAACAAGTGAATTTTAACGAGCTTAAAAATGAGCGTTTTATCGTTCGCGAACCGGGATCAGCCACCCGCTTAATGTTCGAGTCTTGGTGCAGTGGTCAAGGCATCACGCTCGGTGACACTATGCAAATCGAGAGTAATGAGGCGATACGCTTGAGCGTCGCGTCGGGCTTAGGTTTGTCGGTGATTTCGGCGCATACCTTGCAAGAAGGGCGCGAAAAACCTGCAATTCTAACTGTTACGGGGTTTCCGCTCGAAAGTAACTGGTATCTAGTTGGCCGTAAAGATCGCCGTTTGCCGTATGCCGCCATGCAACTGGTGGACTTTATGGCGGCGCATTTGGTCGAGTGTATCGAGCCAGAATGGGTTGCCACTGATATCAGTGAATTGGCTATGCACTTTAATCATGCTCCGCAAACTCGGTCCTCGCACTCTTGAGTCTTGCTTGTATTATGGAATGCTTTATTAAACTAGAGCATAGCGTTATGCATTGAGGGTAACGGTTTAACACATCTTGTGCCATTACCCTCTGATTCCATTATAAAGTGATACTCTAGACTTTAAATCGCGTTAGTAGATTGTTCAGTTCAACGGCGAGTCTTGAGAGCTCATGTGCTGAGGCACTGGTTTGCTGTGCCCCCGCAGCACTTTGGCTGGCAAGATCACTAATATTCACAATGTTTTTATCGACCTCGCGTGCGACTTTCGCTTGCTCTTCGGCGGCGCTTGCGATGACCATGTTGCTGTTATTCATCGTACTGATTTGGCGATTAATCGTGTTTAATGCATCCCCTGCCAATCTTGCGACTGAGAGTGCCTGTTCAGCCTTTTGGCCGCTGTGCTGCATTGATTGCACAGCCGTTTCGGTGCCGTGCTGGATTTTGTTAATCATGTCTTCAATTTCACGGGTCGAGGACTGAGTGCGATGGGCTAGGGCACGAACTTCATCAGCAACAACCGCAAAACCACGGCCTGTATCGCCCGCTCGCGCCGCTTCAATGGCTGCGTTTAAGGCCAGTAAATTCGTTTGCTCAGCAATGGCGCGGATCACATCGAGAACTTTACCTATATCCCTCGCTTGAATCGCTAAGGTTTGAACAACCTGTGAACTTTGCGTCACATCCTGATTCATGTCGATAATGGCTGCGACAGTCTGATCTACCTGTTTTTTACCTAATTCGGTACTGCGGGCGGTTTCTTCAGAGGCTTCTGAAGCGAGCACCGCCGTATTGGCAACTTCATCTACTGCCGAACTCATTTCGGTAATCGCAGTTGCCGCTTGCTGTATTTCATCATTTTGTTGCTGTATGCCGCGGGAAGCATCTTCAGTGACTGAATTGAGTTCTTCGGCGGCGGAGGCGAGCTGGCTAGAGGAGTTTGCTATATGGGATAAAGTGTCGCGCAGGTTTTGCTGCATTTCAGCTAATGATTGCATCAGTTGACTGGTTTCATCTTTACCCACTGTACTGATTTTCTGTGTTAAATCCCCCCTTGCGACTGCCACAGAAATGCCTACAGCTTCCTTCATTGGCTGCACGATACTGCGAGTTAAAAATATTGCTACTACAAATGCAGCGATTAAGGAGCCCACTATCATAATGCTGTTTAGCCATTTACTCTCGTCGTAGGCTTGTGCAGTTATTTGACCTTGTTCCTTTGCATATTCAGTATTCAAGCTGCCAATGCTAATGAGCGTCTTTGTCATTTTTTCGGCTTGCACTATCATGACATCATCCATGATCCGTTTAGCTTCGGCTGCATCATTCGCCTGTAGCTTGCTGATCATCTCATCTTGATGCTTTAAATACAGATCAAGGCTGCCACTAAATTCTTGATAAAGCTCCTGCTCACCTGGCAGGCTAATTAAAGGCTCATAGTTTTTTTGATCCGTTTTAATACTCTGGCGGATTTGCCTTAATGTATCGAGTCCTTTGTTAAGTTCAGCAGCCGAATTTGCTAATAACAGGCGAAATGTAAACACCCTAGCGCGCATCACATTGAGGTTGATGCTCGACAGACTGACTAGCGAAGGTAGAGTATTATCTTCAATTTCTACAGCAGTGGAGCGCATGGATGACATTGTCTGTAATGACATGATTCCTTGAAGTAGCAACACAAGAGCAAGTAATCCAAACGCAGCAATTAATCGTGAGCCAATCTTAAATTGTCGTAACCACATAAGTTAATCGTCCCTGTATTTAAAAGAGTTCCGTTTAAGGCTGTTCTTAATATTTTCTAGCGAATATTTCGAACTAAGTGTCATGGCGCTTAGTCAGAATCATGAGTCTTTAGTTGATTGCATAAACTATAGATTATATTTTTGAGCTTTTATGTTGCAGGTTGTAAATTTGATCGATTTAAACCTATAGGCTGTAAATTAGAACAATTGAAACTAAGTTACACCGTACCTTAAAACTCAAGGTTAGCAACAGCTAGAAGCAAATTGAACGTAATGAGTCATTTGGTTGTGTGGATTGAATCGATTATGGAAGATGGGTTTTATATTTTATGTATTTGATTTTTAATTATTATAATTTTTTTGTTGTACTAGTTTGTCTATGATTGCAGATTTTCAATTTAGGTACTTATTCATCTTTCTAGGCTTGTATCTGCAAATAGCGTATTTGACTTGTTATATTCTGAATGCATGAATTATCTTATCACTAATTGTTCCTCGAATTTTTATCGTGATGGCTAACTTCTTGCTTATCAATATTAGGGTTTTGGTCTAACTCAACAGAGCGATAAATCGCTAATGTTTTACGGCCATTCACTTCGACTCATTTCTATTAATCGACTGTAGGTGCGGCGGAATTCAAAACTGAGTGCGCCACCTTGATAGAGTTCACTCAGTGGCACGTCGCAGCTGAGATATAAGCTGACATTTTGATCGTATAACTCATCAATTAAGCTGATAAAACGCCGTGCTGGGTCGTCGTTGGCTGCATAGGAGAGTTTGCGCTCGCCCGTGGCTGCGGCTTGGTTATCACCTGTACCGTCTTCTGTGCCGCGGGCACGGATCCAGCTTTTCACTTCGCCGCCTAATTTGGGAACGCCGCTCACCATTAAGATCTTAAATCGGCTGGCGATTTCGATGTAATCGAGTTGGGATCTCGGGCCGTCACATAGGGCATAAAAATCGAACCAAGCGACGGAGTTGCCTGTTGGCGCTATAGCGGCGCGGATCACTGGAATTTCACGGTTGCAGATGGTGAGGTTAGCATTACTCATTCTGCTATCACTAATGCCAATAGCGCTCATACTGAGTGTATTTGGTGTTAACCCATTCACTAGCTTGTCAAAAATCGGCTCAAAATCGAGTGTTCCGGTAATGCCGATATTGCGGGAAATTGAGGCGTTAACTTCAGCGCTATCAATGTCAATCTCGTTGTTTAATGAAGCATTGATGGCGTGCATCCTATGGTCTTGGTTGCCATTGAGATGCAGCATTTGAGTGTGTGTTTGCAGCAGTTGGATGCAAGGTAAAAATCTGTGCCTAGCTAGGCCGTTCTCATATAAGCGCTCAATAGGAATATTTGAGGTGGCGACCAGCACCACACCTTGTTTGAATAGGCATTCAAAGAGCCCTGCGAGTATCATGGCATCGCCAATGTCCGAGACAAAAAACTCATCGAAACACAGCACCTTGCACTCTTTTGCGAGATTTTTAGCAATGAGAGTTAACGGATCTCGTTTACCCGAATGTTCGCGTAATGCTTGGTGTATCCGTGCCATAAATCGGTGAAAATGCAGTCTTAACTTACCTTCACTCGGCAAGCAATCGAAAAACAAATCCATCAGAAACGTTTTGCCCCGACCCACATCGCCCCACAGATACAAACCTTTGATTGCTTGTTTGTTGATAAGGGGAAAGTGTGCTGAATGTGGCTGTAGCATCAACTGCTTAAATAGCACATCGAGCGCCAACACCGCCTGTTGCTGCGCGGGATCGTCAATGAGATCTATGCTCACCTTGGCGCGATACGCTTCAAGTGGTGTCACGATTGGGGTTATCGATTGCGAGCTAGCGGAGTTTGAATGTGCCATGTCGGGGTCTCGTTGGCGGTTTGTTTTCGGTGTTTGCTGCTAGTGTGTTCTTTAGCTTTGTTTTAGTGCGATATCAGTACTCACCTTTTTGAGGCATCCTGTTACTCATATTCAGGTACTCGGGAGCCATATGGCAAGATGCGCAGGGTAACATAGTCGCTGACGTGACTTAAGTCCCGCTCTGAGGCTTAGGTTAAATACTAAGCGAAACCAGTGCTTTATTCTCGAGGACTTTTACCATAACATCTTTGTCACAAAAATAATGATATGGAATGAATCCTATGGCGAGTAAGGGCAATGGCATTACGGTTATCAGTGCACAAACCTTGATTGAGGGTGACATTCAGTTAGAGAGCGCGGCATTCATTGCGGGTAAATTGCAGGGCAATATTAGATCAGCAGGACAAATTAAGATCGAACTTGGCGGCGAAATCTCTGGTGAAGTCAGTTGTCATGAGCTGCGTGTTTGCGGCGTATTTCGCGGAAGAGTCTGTTGTAATAAGTTGATTATTACCAGTTCTGGTGTGGTTGACGGTGAAGTCGCCAGTCATCAGATGGAGATTTACGAAGGCGGGCAGTTTATTGGTCAGCGTATTAAAGGTCCTGAACTTGATGCCTTGCCGGACATGCTACAAGCACTCGCGCCAATAGCTCAACGCTCGGATGCGCATTTATATGCCAGTGAAAGCACTTTACTAAGAGGTGATAATCTGGCGATTCGCCCTTGGCTGTATGTTGCAGTGGCAACTGTCGTCATAGCGTTAGGTTTTAGTTTTGGACCCGAGCAATTGCGTGAGTGGTTACCGAATCTTAGTGACAGCACGTTCAAAACTGAGGTGTCTCCGGCAATCGAGGGGCCTAAGGCCGTAAATGGTATGGCTCCTGAACAACCTGCTACGCCAAATAGCGCGAATGCCGACAATATGGCGGTGTTACCGGCAGAAGATCCTGATCCGCAGGCCATACAGCAGGATTCGGCGATGGAAGATTTGCAACAAATGGAACAAGGCCATGAACAGATGACGCAGGGTGATAATGGCGCACCGCCTGCCAGCGACAGTGCGACCAATAAGCTCTAATCTGTCGATCGCGCATTTGAATCTTTTAGAAGGATTATTTGGCTTTAGTTGTCAGTTAGGCCAACCTTGACCCTTTCAAACTGCCACTCTGGTAGCTTGGTTTTTAAGTCAGGAAGAATTCGATCAACATCGCCCCGCAAAATAATCAATGGATTACCACTAAAAGCCGCGTTTGCTAACTGTTGTAGCCTTTCGGGCGTTAGAGCCTGTAATCCTGCATTTAGCTGCTGAACTTCAATTTGAGTTAATCCTGTCGCGACTTGGTGGATATATTGGTTTTCACGTTGAATGCTGTTGTCTTGGCTGAGCAAATCTTCACCGATCAAATAGGTTTTAAGTGCATCGATTTCACCTTGGCTAACACCTTGCGTCTTAACGAGTGCGAGGTGATCTACTATCCCCACCACAAACGCGCCCGTATGTTCTATGGCTGTACTGCCGTAAAACTTGATACTGCTGGAGAGCGGTGCATTAGCACATTGGCCGTAGATGCCATAGGTGAGGCCGCGTTTTTCCCGTAAATCATAGTAAAGTCTGCCCGAAAAACTGCGGCCCATGAGTGCGGATAAACTGCGACAGCTTAAGGCTACTTCCTGTGGGTTCAGTTGCTGCTGAGTTGATGCATTACTTAGGACATGATCTATGGCATAACCTAGGCGGACTTGGGTTTGCACGCTGCCCGGCGCATCAATAAGGTAAATCCTCTTGATTTGCTGAGGCTTTACTGTCTCTGGTTTATCCACTTTCGGCACTGAATTAGGCAATATTGGCCACAGTTTAAGGCTAGCTTGAAGGTTAAATTTAGCGTTATTTGCCAAAGAGTTGGGTAGAAAAAGATGCCACTGTGCTTGTGTTACCGCCTGCTGTTGGATTTGTTGCAGTTGCCTTAGGCTGAGCGAATCGAACAATGTATTATTATTGATCACTCTATTGTAGGGATGTTTAGGGCCGAGCAGTTTATCGCGCCACACTTTATCTATCTCGGCGCCACTAAAGGCGTTTAAGTGTTTATTGAGCTTGAGTTGACGGCGAATATTGTCGACATCGACGGGGGCGGTTGTCGCATCAACAAAGGCATCTGGCTGCCAAAATTGCAGTAGTAAGCCGTAGATATGGTTAACATCGTCGGGGCAAGTGAGGCTTAAATTAATGCTGTGCAAGCTGACACGCATACTGAAAGTCTCAAGACAGGGATCTGCGCGGCTAATGGCAAGTGTGCGGGCCTTTTCTTGAAAGGCAATCTGTAAAATATCAGGATTATTGAAGGGAACTTGCGGGCTCACAGCCGCTAAACTGACCCTGTTGCTCACACTGTTATTCATTTGAACTGAGGCAAGGCGATGTAACTGATAGGGTAAATCCAATTCGGTATGGACTTCATCGGTAAAAATTTCATCCGTTACGGGGATAATGACGCCGCTTTTGGGTAAATGATTGTTCAAAGAGCTAGGCAAAGAATGGGCTAAAGAGTTTGGCGTTTCAAAATGGGCCAAACTCGGCGGTTCGCTCGGCGTGAAGACGATTTGCGTCTGCTGGCAGGCGTTTAGTGATAAAACCACAGCGCAGAACATTAAGCCTTGTAGCTGCTTTGACATTGTCTGAGTCGTCATAATACCGCATCCTCTAAACTGTCACTCATATCGTTAGGCAGCCATTCCAGTAGCGTTTTACCCCAGCGAATATACCAAGGTGGCAGTAGGTCGACTCGGACATAATCTTGGTTGAAATACCGTTTTGCGACGCTTTGGATATCGTCGGCCGTGACTGCGTTGATCCGTTGCCACTGCGCGGTAAAGGGATGGTCTTTATCTTGAGCCGACGTTGCGGAAAGCTTGGTAGCTAAGGCCTGGGTGTCATCCAGTTGTTGTAATTGATTGTTTAACCACACTTGTTTAAGTGTGCAAAGACTTGCTTCATCCAGAGCATCTTGCTGTGTTTGTGCCACAAGTCCCAACACTTTTTGCACTAAGGCATCGAGTGAGGTCCGTGCCCGTGGAACCAGGACGATATTCGCTATGCCATGATTTTCTAACTCAAAGGGCAGGGAGTAGCTGAGCATTTGTTCGGGATTATGCAGACTGAGTTTAGCGAGTGCACTGGTGGTGTTTTGAAATAAATAGCCTTCTAGTAGCCGAATTGCCGCCGCATCGGGGTGATCTTTACCTACTGTATGCCAAGCGAGCAGTAATCCGGGCCAAGGTCCGCGCTTATCCACTAACTCAGCATGTACTTGTTTAGGTTGGATTGTTAACTCAGAAAATTCAGGTTCAGCAATCGTTGGCCTAGACCAAGCCGCAAAATTTTGCTCAATCCATTGCCGGGTTTGTGGGCTTAGTTTGCCGACAAGGGAAAGCTGCATCGCATCGGGACGATAATAAGCACGGTGAAAGGCCGTTAGGTTTTCTGGTGTGGCTTGCAAGATATCTTCGCGATTGCCAATAATACCGTGACCGTAAGGAGTACCTTTTACTTGCTCGAGTAAAAACGTCATCGCGCTGCGGATATAGGGCTGATTATCTATGGTTTGTGCCATTTCCTGCAGTACGGTTTCCTGCTGATTTTTAACCGTAGTGGCATTAAGGCTAGGGCGGATAAAGCGATCGGCTTCGAGATATAAGCCCAGTTCTAATGCTTGGTTTGGCAGCGTCACATAGTAGTTGGTGTAGTCAAAATGTGTGCTGGCATTAAAACGTGCACCTAAAGCACTGAACTGCTGAGCATAGGTATCGCCGGGGGCATTTTCACTCCCTTTAAACAACATGTGCTCAAACAGATGGGCGTAACCGCTCTGACCTTGGGCTTCGTTGCGGGCGCCTAAATTAAATTGGCTGGCGACTGTGACTGTTTGTTTATCTACCATGGGCAGTAATCGCACTGTCAGGCCATTTTGTAGCGTATAGGTCTCTATATTCGCTTCGAGCGTATATAAGGCTTGCGCATCTTGCTCCGTGCGGCATTGGGCCTGTAGCGTATGACTGAAAACACTGGCCGAAAGGGCGATAAAAAAGGTGATTTGAGTTTTCATAAGTGCGTCCTGCCGAGCTTATTTTTTAATTTGTCAAATGTCTTACTCAAGCTGGATACCATTAACGACAGGCAATTGATACATTCGCAGGTATCGATACAGATTGCACCACTGTCGACGACTGCTCGGATTTCATCGAAATCAGTTGAATAGCATTCAGTTTTTGAAAAGAACTGCTATGATGGCACAGTTCTTTTTCTGGCATAAGTACAAGATATGGTAAGCAGATCTCCGTTCGAATCCTTTCAGTGGAAAAGCGATATTTTTAACTGTGAAAGCACTGATATTGATAATTTCTATCTGCTGCTTGAGCAGGAAATGACCCGTTTGGGCATGGTTGAGAAAACATTGGGTGAAGTGGGTAAATACGATGTTAGCTTGTATCAGTCACCGGCCGCTAAGTCAGGCTTACCTTCTTTATTGATCAGCACAGGATTTCATGGCGAAGAATCTGCAGGCCCATGGGGTTTGTTGCATTTTTTGAGTGAAGCTTCAGCAGACCTATTTGAACGGGTGAACTTGAGTTTATTGCCTCTCGTCAATCCTACTGGATTCAGTCGTGGTCATAGATTTAATAAATACGGCGAAAATCCAAATCGTGGTTTTGTATTTGAGAACGGTAAACCTAAAGCGAATGAACATACATCGGTTGAAGGTAAGCTATTGTTAGAGCACGCACAGTTACTGCTTGCTGCGAGTCGAGACGGTATTTTAACTTGCCATGAAGATGTCTTGAGTCGTGAAGCCTATGTGTATTCTTTTGAGCCAAGCCAAGTGCCAGGACGTTTTAGTCTCGATCTGCGCGATACTTTAGGTGGTTATTTCCCGATTGCGGTAGACGGTGAGATTGATGGGTGTCCTGTTAAGGATGGTTTGATCTTCAATCATTTTGATACGTCTTTTGAAGCTTGTTTAGTACGAAGTGGTGCTCGTGTCGGTGCTTGTACTGAAACGCCTGCGTTGCAAAACTTCGATCAACGCGTATTAGCAAACAGTGCTGCTATGACTCACTTCTTGGCCCTGTGTGCACCTTTATGTGATTGATATGTTAGTCTATTACGTTAGTGAATAGCCTGACATGACAAAAAAATACCCGCAGATTGCGGGTATTTTTTTAGGTGGTATTCGCCAGTGAATTATTGATTAATTCGCATTGGCACACCAGTACGTTCATCGAGTAGCTTCTTGATCACAGAAGAATCAGTGTCAGCTTTAGCGATAAACTTAGCGATCTCTTTTGGCAGTGATATCGCAACGGGCTCATTTGATTCAAACTCCGCCACAGTGCGAGACAATGGTTGATGCACGGCTAAGTAGCGTTTACCGTCTGGCTCTTCGGTTGCTTTAATCGGTTGGTTCACAAATTGTACCCGGGTTCCCACTGGTACAGTCTTGAATAGATGCTCGATATCTTCATGGCGTAAACGCACACAACCTTGACTGACACGCAAACCGATACCGAAACTCGCGTTAGTACCATGAATCGCATACAAGTTGCCGATATACAGCGCATACAGTCCCATAGGGTTATCTGGACCCGCTGGCCATACCGCTGGCAGGATTTCACCTTTAGCAGCATATTCTTTACGAATGCGCGGTGTGGGTGTCCAAGTTGGATTCGCACGCTTGCGTTGTACAGTGGTCACCCAGTTTTCTGGTGTGTCTTTACCAATTTGGCCAATACCAATAGGCAACACTTCAACAGTCTTTTTGCCTTTCGGATAGTAATACAAACGCATTTCAGCCACGTTGATCACTATGCCTTCACGGGGAGCGTTTGGCAGGATCAATTGCAATGGAATGATCAGTTGGCTACCTGGTTTTGGCAGAAATGGATCCACACCTGGGTTAGCTTCGAGTAAGTTACTGAGACCAAGCTGGTATTTGGCTGCGATATCTTCGAGAGTGTGTTTACCCTCTGGAACCGTATAATACTGGTTCTCGCCAATTAGCCTGCTTTGGGCGGCTGGTAAAGGATATTCCGTTGCTAAAGCGGACAGACTAGGGAAAACCAAAGTCAATAATAAAGCTGTGGTGCGAAGCATACTCATAAGCGGATACTACGATTCCTGTTAATAAAAAAGCGTGTTTAACGCAGCTTTCTCTCTTAAAACGAGAGCGGCAATTTGACGAGCAAAATGCACTGGCGCGCGAAGCTCGCATCCTTCCTTATTTTGGACATTATTTCAACTGAAATATGATCAGTACGGCGTATTTATCGCTTAATTTTTTGTTTTAACGGTTTTCCTTGGCGGCGTCAATTGCCAGTATTTAGTCTTGTCGTTAAAACCTGCTGTACTCAATTGTCTTGTGCATGCCTTCCTGCTTGATGAAAAATATTTGCAGTGTTAACCAATCTAAAACGTGTCTGTTTGAATGGCGAGCATGTATGGCGTTACTGGAACTGAATTGATTTGTTTTGGGAAAACAGTGTGTGGTCATTTTCTGACAAGGCTATTGCTCATCGGATAAAGTGAGTTTAAATCATCTCATTGGCAAATAAATGGAGTTAAAACAATTAGCTTAAGAATAATGTTCAAATATTCACCTTTTATACGACATTATTTTATCTGGCACTAAATTGGCTATGATACCGTTAGTTTATGCAGGTTTGTGAGCTGAGTTTTGCTTGAATGATTTGAGTTTACGTTCAGTTTGTTATTTTTAACTATTTGATATTTATTTCTTTTAATTCTTATTAAGTCATGTGGAGATGTTCTGCTATCCTTTAGGTTTTACGTTCGCCTTTATCTAAAGGTTAATAGAAAGTTGGTTTTATGACATTTTTTATGTAGATGATTGAAATTTAATATTTAACGCTCCAATAATTCGATATTTTTGTGCTAATATAAAATCATAAAATTGTGAGTTGAGTCATTTTTAACCTCGGTGATTTGTCTATCGTTTAACTAAACAACCTGTATTAAGGAGGCGTTTGTGGATGCAGATTCCATCAATAGTTTTTTTCTGATTGGCGCCTTGCTTACAGCAGTGAGTGTTTTACTTAGTCCTATGTCTTCCCGTTTGGGCATCCCTATTTTATTGATTTTCCTCGCTGTGGGTATTTTGGCTGGCGAAGATGGCGTTGGTGGAATCCAGTTTGATGATTATTCAACTTCCTATTTAGTCAGTAACTTAGCCTTAGCGATTATTTTACTCGATGGCGGTATGCGCACCCGCGTTGCCAGTTTTAGGGTGGCGCTATGGCCTGCATTATCGTTGGCGACCTTTGGCGTTGCCATTACGACCAGTATTACTGGCATGATGGCCGCATGGTTGTTCGACTTGCATTGGTTGCAAGGTTTGCTGGTGGGCGCGATTGTGGGCTCGACCGATGCCGCCGCGGTATTTTCCTTGCTTAAAGGGCGTAGCCTTAACGAGCGGGTTGGTGCGACCTTAGAAATTGAGTCCGGCAGTAACGATCCTATGGCGGTATTCTTAACCGTAACCTTGATTGCCATTCTTGCCAATGTCGACAGTGAGTTGTCCTTCAGCTTTATGCTTATTAGCTTTATAAAGCAATTTGGTCTGGGGATCTGTTTAGGTTTAGGCGGCGGCTGGATGCTGTGGAAGCTCGTCAATTTAAGCAAGTTAGCTGATGGTCTGTACTCTATTTTAGTTTTAAGCGGTGGTCTGATTATTTATGCTGCATCCAACAAACTGGGTGGTAGCGGTATTCTGTCGATTTACTTAGTGGGTCTGTTCCTCGGCAATAAGCCAACCCGTGGCCGTCATGCGATTTTGAACGTACTGGATGGTATGACTTGGGTCAGTCAAATCGGCATGTTCCTCGTATTAGGGTTATTGCTTACCCCTTCAGATTTAGTCGATATCATGATCCCAGGTTTTGCTCTGGCATTCGGAATGATTTTATTTGCTCGCCCTGTCGCCGTATGGATCAGTTTATTGCCGTTTAAGAGCTTTAGCAGCCGCGACCGCTGGTTTATTTCTTGGGTGGGGTTACGCGGCGCTGTGCCTATCATCTTAGCAGTATTCCCTATGATGGCGGGCTTACCGGGTGCTCAGTTGTACTTCAACTTAGCCTTCTTCGTTGTATTAGTGTCGTTGCTGGTTCAAGGTGCATCTTTGACCACTGCAGCGCGTTTAGCTAAGGTGGAACTGCCCCCAAAGCCGTTACCCGTTTCGCGCTCGGGAGTTGAAATTTACCCGAGCAGCGAATGGGAAGTGTTTGTCTATCGTTTGAGTGAAAGTAAGTGGTGTATTGGTGAGCCGCTAAAGCGCTTAGCTATGCCAGATGGGACACGGATTGCGGCGGTATTTAGGGATGACACTTTGCTGCATCCATCGGGTAGCACTCGTCTCGAGGCGGGCGATATACTCTGTGTGCTGGGTCAGGAGAAAAGTTTAGAAGCCTTGAGTAACCTCTTTAGCCAAGCGCCAGAAAATAAAGAAGTACAACGATTCTTCGGTGATTTCTTTATTGAAACTGACGTTAAGCTTGCGGATCTCGCGCCTATTTATGGTTTGAGTTTAGATAATCTCGCTGATGATATGACAGTCGCAGACCTTGTGGTATCTCAGCTTGGCGCCAATCCTGTACTTGGGGATCAGTTCCACTGGCAGTCGTTGCATTGGGTGGTGGCGGGGTTGTATGAAGGTAAAGTCACTAACGTAGGTATTCGTTTACCGACTGAGAATGCGCTCTAATCCTATGTGCTAGATGGTCCTTACTATCGAAAGTCACCATAAAAAATGCCAGCTTATTTGCTGGCATTTTTGTATTCAAAGCTAATTGAGCTTATTGATATAAAGATTTGTCCGTTGGGTCGGGACGGGTCTTAAAGCGGCGATGTAACCACATATATTGGGCGCGGTTTTTATCTATGATGGATTCGATAATCTTGTTACCGCGAATCGCGTCGGCTAATTCATCTTCGCCGGGGAAATTATCTAGCGGTGGCATCACTTCAATTCGATAGCCTTTATCATCTGTAGTACGTTCCACAAAAAAAGGCAGGACTTTGGCTTTGCCGAGTTTAGCTAACGTGGTGGCACCGGTAATCGTTGCCGCATCTGGCATGGCATAAAATGGGATAAATACCGCACTGGAACGGCCAAAGTCTTGATCGGCCGTGTACCAAATCACATCGGGATTGCGTAGGCAGCGTATCATTTGGCGCAAGTCGCGTTTAGAAACAAGACCTTTATTCGAGCGTAAACGGCCTTTGACCTGCAGGTATTCCATCACAGGATTATTGTGTGGGCGATAAACCCCCACGCCGGGTTGGAATTGGCCGAAGATACGTGCGCCCATTTCCAGCGGTAAACAATGCACGGCAAAGAGGATCACGCCGTGGCCAGCATTTAACGTGTCTTGTACGTGTTCTTTGCCTGTGATGCTCATGTGCTGCTGCACTTTTTCATCGGACCACCACCATGCATTGATGGTATCGAAAATGGCTTTGCCCGTTTCTTCAAAGTTACGCGTGAGTAAATCTTCTCGCTGTGTTTCCGTCATTTCAGGGAAACAGAGGGTCAAGTTACGGCGCGCTGTGTGGGTGCGGCCAGCTGCGAATTTCATCACTAAGCGACCCAATCCCTTACCCAGCGTCATCTGCCAAGGAAGCGGTAGAAGCTGAGTTAAACGCATCAAAAATACGCCAAACCACATGGGCCAATGCTTAGGATGATATAAAGAAGATGAAAACTCGGCTTTCTCGACCACAAAAATACTCACTACTTTTGAAAATTACTGCTCATTCTAACTCAATTTTTGCTGAAAATTAGGTACAATCACGGTTTAATTTCTGCATAAAGATAAGAGCACTATGAAGGTTTCTCTGCCTGCATTTGAAAAAGCCAGAGTGTTAGTCGTCGGCGATGTGATGTTAGACCGCTATTGGGTTGGCCCTACGGGACGTATCTCCCCTGAAGCCCCCGTACCTGTGGTGAAGATTAATCAAGTCGAAGACAGACCCGGCGGCGCGGCCAACGTGGCGCTCAATATCGCGACCTTAGGGGGGCAAGTCCAACTTGCCGGGCTCGTCGGTCAAGACGATACTGCCCATGCCCTAACGCTCGGTGTGCAAACTTTAGGGGTTGAACCCCAATGGTTAAGTATTACTGATAAACCAACCATCACTAAGCTGCGGGTGTTATCACGTAATCAGCAGCTTATCCGCCTCGATTTCGAAGAAGCCTTCGACAAGGCCGATAGCGTACGTTTATTGAAACAATCCGAGGCCTTACTCGATTCTGTCGATGTTGTGGTGTTGTCCGACTATGCAAAGGGCGCTATCGATCAGCCGCGAGATTTTATTGCATTAGCGCGTTCGAAAGGTGTGATGGTATTAGTCGATCCTAAGGGCAGTGACTTTGGTCGTTATCATGGCGCGTCGCTAATTACCCCAAATATGAGCGAGTTTGAAGCCGTTGTTGGCACTGTGACCTCTGAAGCCGACCTGCTGGAAAAAGCCCGTGGCTTACTCAAGCAACATCATTTTGATGCCATTTTAGTCACCCGCTCTGAAAAGGGCATGACCTTAGTGACCGCTAATGCGCCTGAGTTGCACATTCCTACCGTTGCCCGTGAAGTCTATGATGTGACGGGGGCTGGCGATACTGTGATTTCAGCCTTAGCAACCTCATTAGCCGCGGGCGCCGATTTACCGCAGGCTTGCGCAATTGCGAACACCGCCGCTGGCGTTGTGGTAGGTAAACTTGGCACTTCTACCGTGAGCCGCATTGAGCTTATTGAAGCCCTAGCTTTGCACCATGGAGAATCGGGTTTTGGGGTGGTGAGTGAAGATCAACTGGCCTACGCCTTAGAGCAAGCCAAACTACGCGGTGAACGTGTGGTGATGACTAATGGTTGCTTTGATATTTTACATGCGGGCCACGTGAGCTATCTTAAACAGGCGAAAGCTTTGGGCGATCGTTTGATCGTCGCGGTAAACGATGATGCCTCGGTTAAACGCCTCAAGGGTGAAGGCCGTCCAGTTAATCAGGTTGATCGTCGTATGGCTGTGCTCGCTGGCTTAGCTTCTGTTGATTGGGTTGTGCCTTTTAGTGAAGATACGCCGCAGCGCATCATTACTCGATTGCTGCCAAATCTGCTGGTCAAAGGTGGTGATTATAAGCTTGAGGATATTGCTGGTGGCGCTGAAGTGATTGCCGCCGGTGGCCAAGTTCAAGTGCTGGGCTTTGAGGATGGCATTTCAACGACAGCGATTATACAAAATATCATGGCGAATCAGTGAGCTTAGTCGCTCTGGCATTCGCATCTAGCCTGACTTGGACGCCCATTGCCGATAAGCAGGCTTTGATTTGCCCTTTACCAGAGCTTGGTACTTGCTTGGCATTATTGCCAGAGCAAGTGTTGGTGCAGCTTCCTGCAACACTCGAACAATTTAGGCTTGATTTAGGCCGCAGAAGTGCCATGGTCATGCCCGTCGATGACAATAAAATTGCGGGCCTAGTCTTAGTGAATGAGCAGCGGACACCGCAAGTACAGTTAGCCAGTGTCGATATGGTGACCTACCAATTACCTTTGCTTGAACAGCCGCAATTAACCCTATGGCATGAGCTCGGTCATTTGGAGAACCTTGCTCTGCAAGGCTCTGTGTTACCGACTCACTTGAGTGCATATCAACATGAATGGCTAGCTGACATTTATTTGGTTTGGCGTATCGCACGGGAGAAAAATGATTTTGCCTTGGCGTGGCAGCAATACCACAGACGCAATCTTGATGCATTAACAAGCCCGCAATACTTGTCACATTGGAGTTCGCCAATGTTGATACAAGTGTTGCATCGATACGATGTTGCTCAAGTGGCTAAATTTGCCGAGTATCGGGACTTTTTAACGAATTTTTACCCTAAAGCCGAGCAATTAGAGCCGAGATTATTAGGTGAGTATTCGAGCTTAATGCAACGCACTTTTGGCGCGAGTGTATTGCAACCCCTTCCTGAATATCTATTTTGGCGAAAAGCTGATCTTGGACACTATCTCCAACCGACGTTCGTTTTACTCATGGGCGAAGAAAAAGCACATAACTGGTTGGTACAAAATTCAATGTTATGAATGTGTTAATTAAATCTGTGGTGAAGCCTGTTTTAAACTGAACCCTAGCTGAACAAAAGTGAAATACGCTGGTTACGGCCCAGTGAACAGCAGTAATCCCTGAGCGGCTTTGGTAAGCTTTCCCCCTAAAAATAAGAGGGGAGACATTACTATGGCTAAGCGCTCGCGAGTACAAACTGAGCAAACCATAAATCAAATTATGGATGAAGCGTTAAGACAAATTTTGACTATCGGCTTTGAGACTATGTCTTATACTACGTTATCTGAAGCAACGGGTATTAGTCGCACAGGTATTAGTCACCATTTTCCACGCAAAAGCGATTTTCTTGTTCGTTTAGATAGTCGTATCGGCAATCTATTTGTTGCTGCGCTGGATTTTTCTAGCCAAGAGGCATTGGAAACATCCTGGATGCAGGCAATGCAGGAAGAGCATTACCGCGCAGTATTAAGACTGTTCTTTAGTCTTTGTGGTGGTGCGAATAATGAAATTACCCTCTTTAGAGCGGTGAGTACAGCGCGTCAGCAAGCGATTGCTGAGTTAGGCTTAGCGGGCGATCGCACGATCAACCACCTATTAGGCCGTACAGCTGTGATGTTGCTATCCAATTTTGATGTGGCAAAAGCAGCATAATAGACTGACCAATGAATATAAAAATGGAGCCAGATGGCTCCTTTTTTGTGGGTAAAAATCGTGATTTGTACTGAGGTAAGTCATACCCCAATAGTGTAGGATGACCACTCAATAATGATTTAAGTTAGTGATATTGCTTTGTACTCTTGATTTGACAGGATAAAACATATGGACATGACACCCATCTCTAATGAGGCAGATATGCCTAAACGCGCCATTAAGCTTGATAACACTGAGCTTATCAAAACCAGTTTTTGGGTGAGTCAGATTTTTATAATCATTGCGACTGTTGTTGGCGTGTACTTAGCCGCGCAAGAAGGGTTGTCACAGGCAATTAAATTTGATGCCCTGAGCAATATGCAGAATAACTATCATCTGCGTCATGCCCTATATGACGAAGTGAGTGACAATGTTGAAATCTTGAGTCATTACGCTGACACAGTTGAGACTGTGAGTAGTAATAGTTTAGTGAAAATGCATCCGCAGATGGGATTATTTGTCTGGGATAACATGCGCTATTCTGCCAATGCGCTAGAAACACCGAGTGATATTTTGTCTGATATTCGTCGTTTGTATTTAGAGTCTGAGAAGATCATTAGTAATATTGAAACCCGTCACTATAGCGTTTCTTACGGTAAGGATCAGTTGCAAAATGTATTGAGTAAAATCAAAGAAGATACTTTGCCAAAACTCAAAACGAATTATGAAACCCTGTCAAAAGAGCTTAAAGATAACGATATTGCCGTCGACTAACGTATCTTGGCTTAGCTCCCCCCAAACATCAGGGGTCATTCTTATCCCTGATGTTTGAATCCATTGATGAATTCTGTGTTGCTGACAACACTTCTGCATGATCTGCTTTAGTCCCCATTATTTTATGGCACTTAAGCTAACGATGAATCTAGTCAGATTTTCTCCGTCGGTATTTGTCATCAAAACCATGTTGAGTTAGCTTAATTCCTGTCGATAGGCTTGAGTTAGCTTAATTCCTGTCGATAGGCTTGAGTTAGCTTAATTCCTGTCGATAGGCTTGAGTTAATTTTTGCTGTTGTAGATAGATGCGAATAGCCAAGAAGGTTAATGCGGCAGCAATCACGGCACAGATTGCGTGGTGGAAGACTAAGTGACTTATTAGGAATGTGGGCAAGTCTTCAAAGCTGTCGATAAGGAAAAGCTTAGTGATTAAGCCGATATAGACGAGAAGATGTAGAGCCGCGCCAGTGATAAAGAGTCGTTTAAATTTATCAGTCAGTTTGATATCTAACTTGATATTAAACCATCGACAAAATAGGTACCCACTCAGGCCGATGGTAATCGATATCCAGCCAAGCCCGAGTAATGAGGTTTTGATTAATACGGCAGACAGGATAAACAGCCCAAGCAACATTTATTATTTCCTTAAACCAGCTTTAGATTTAACTTAGTGTTTTAGTTTACATTAAGCATATCAGCATTGTGGGCAGATAAGCCTCGCATCATATTGGCGCAGAGACTAGCTTAATAGGCTTAAAAAAATGTGAAAAGAAAGGGAGCCATTGGCTCCCTTCATTTCTTTAGAATAGTGTTTATCGCCTAAACGATTTCTACTCTGTTGATATTAAATCAAACTCAAAGTGCCTTTAAAATGGCTTCAACACTGGCCTTAGCATCCCCAAACAGCATTTGGGTATTTTCTTTGAAGAACAGTGGGTTTTGCACGCCGGCATAACCTGTGTTCATCGAACGTTTAAAGCCAATCACGTTTTGTGCTTTCCACACTTCCAGCACTGGCATACCTGCGATTGGACTGCCTGGATCTTCCATTGCCGCGGGGTTAACCGTGTCGTTGGCGCCGATAACGAGCACGACATCTGTGTCTTTAAAGTCTTCATTGATTTCGTCCATTTCGAGCACGATATCGTAGGGGACTTTCGCTTCAGCGAGCAGTACGTTCATATGGCCTGGTAATCGACCAGCAACTGGATGGATACCAAAACGCACTTTCACGCCGCGATCACGTAGTTTTTGAGTGATTTCCGCAACAGGATATTGCGCTTGCGCCACTGCCATACCGTAACCCGGAGTGATGATGACTGAAGTGGCATTTTTCAGCATATCCGCCACATCTTCGGCGTTGGTTTCACGGTATTCACCCATTTCTTCATCGGCAGTCGAGGCCACTCCATCTGTGCCAAAGCCACCCGCGATAACTGAAATAAATGAGCGATTCATGGCCTTACACATGATGTAAGACAGAATAGCACCCGATGAACCCACTAACGCGCCGACCACAATCAAGAGGTCGTTCGACAACATAAAGCCTGCTGCTGCCGCTGCCCAACCTGAGTAGGAGTTCAGCATAGACACCACCACTGGCATATCCGCGCCGCCAATGGATGCGACTAAATGCCAGCCAAAGGCGAAGGCAATCAAGGTCATCAACAGCAGTGCTGGCATAGTGCCGCCTGTCTGTACGAAGTATACCAACAGGGCGAAAGACACTAGCACTGCGACTAGGTTTAGCTTGTGGCGATGTGGCAGCATCAGAGGTTTAGATGAAATCAGTCCGCGTAACTTACAAAAGGCAACGATAGAACCCGTAAAGGTCACCGCACCGATGAAGATCCCGAGGAAGACTTCGACCAAGTGAATTTTAAGCATAGCGCCAGTGAGGTGCTCTTTGCTGGCGGTCTTCACCGCTTCACTCAACGCATCTTGTACTGCGGCGAGGGTCGTATTGATATCACCACCGACTGCCACCACGACTTGTGATACTTCCTGTGGGTGTAAGTCGATAAAGCTGTTGAAACCCACTAATACCGCGGCCATACCCACAAAGCTGTGCAATATAGCAACCAGTTCTGGCATTTCAGTCATTTCGACTTTTAGTGCTAAACGGATACCAATCGCGCCGCCAATCACCATAGCGATTAAGATCCACGCAATTCCGTTAGTATCGGGGTTGAAAATGGTAGCCAGTAGGGCGATTGCCATACCTAAGATACCGAATAAATTGCCGTGTTTTGCCGTCTCTTGCTTCGACAGTCCCGCGAGACTGAAGATGAAGAGAATGGCGGCAATAATGTAAGCTGCTGTTACCAGTCCTTGAGACACGTTAAACCCCCTTAATCCTTACGGAACATCTTCAGCATGCGCTGAGTGACGGTAAAGCCACCGAAGATGTTAATACTGGCGATCAGCACGGCGATAAACGCCAGTACAGTGACCAAAGTTGAACCCTGACCGATTTGCAGTAGGGCGCCGACCACGATAATGCCCGAAATCGCGTTAGTGACTGACATTAAAGGTGTATGCAGTGAGTGGGATACGTTCCATACCACGTAATAGCCAACAACGCAGGACAGCAAGAATACTGTGAAATGCGACAGGAACTCTGGTGGTGCTACCGATGCCACGGCAGCAAACCCTGCAACGCCTAAGGCGGCGAGCACGTATTTGAGCTTAGATGGTGCCTTCGGAGTGGTATTTTTCGGCTCGATTTTCGCCGCTGGTTTTGCTGGCGCCGCAGAAACAGAAATCGGTGGTGGCGGGAAGGTCACTTCACCTTCTTTAATCACTGTCATATTGCGCATGACTACATCATCAAAGTTGATGCTGGCTGTGCCGTCCTTTTCTTTACACATTAACTTCATCAGGTTGACTAAGTTAGTGCCGTAAAGCTGTGAGGATTGCGCCGGTAGACGACCTGGAAGGTCGGTATAACCAATCACTTTTACGCCGTTAGGAGTAACAAACAGCTCACCCGATTGCGTGTATTCGCAGTTACCACCCGTCGCAGCGGCTAAATCGACGATCACTGAGCCGCTCTTCATGCTATCGACCATGGTTTTGGTGATGAGCTTAGGCGCAGGACGACCAGGGATCAGCGCCGTAGTGATGATGATATCGACTTCTTTGGCTTGCTCAGCAAACAGCGCCATTTCGGCGGCAATAAATTCATCCGACATGGTTTTAGCATAACCGTCCGATGAACCACCTTCCTCGTTACCAAAATCCAGTTTAAGGAATTGGCCGCCCATAGATTCGATTTGCTCGGCCACTTCTAAGCGGGTATCGAAGGCGCGCACTATGGCGCCAAGCGATCCTGCTGTACCAATGGCGGCAAGGCCAGCTACACCAGCACCAATGACTAACACTTTGGCGGGCGGTACTTTACCAGCAGCGGTAATTTGGCCAGTAAAGAAACGGCCAAATTGATGTGCGGCTTCAACAACGGCGCGATATCCACCAATGTTTGCCATAGAGGAGAGGGCATCAAGTGACTGGGCGCGGGAGATGCGTGGCACCATGTCCATTGCCATCACGTTGATCTTACGTTTAGATAACTTCGCAACCAGCTCAGGGTTTTGTGCGGGCCAAATAAAGCTGACGATAGTCGCCCCGTCTTTGATTTGTTCAATTTCGGCGTCGCTTGGCGCATTGACCTTAAAGATCAGATCGGCTTGCCAAACGTTTGTTGTCACCTTCGCGCCCGCAGCTTCAAAAGCTGCATCATCGAAACTTGACAGTTGACCCGCATTGGCCTCAATAACAACTTCAAAGCCGAGTTTTTTAAGCTGCTCAACGGTGGCTGGGGTCGCGGCGACCCTAGTTTCACCGGCGAGACTTTCTCTCGGTATTCCAATCTGCATGACTACTCCCTGATGGTTTATATAATCGTTCCGCCTGCTGTTCTTCCTTCATCGTACTCAACTGCAAAATCTGTCGTCACCAGCGTTTATTCGGCGGGTGATTCGAGTCAGTTAGGGCATTCAATCTAGGATGGACACTTTTTGTTTTTAAAACAAACTATTCTGTGGGCAACAGAAATTATTGTTCGACAGGCTCATGACCATTGTGGCAATACTTTAGCTTGGCACAAGTGCATATTTCTCAAGCAGGCCGTTTCTGCACTGGTCGGATCAAAAACTTTTAACCAGTGCACACTTTTGTAGCTTAAATTTTGCACTTTGTATATTCCAAAATGGAATTAAAAATCCTATTTTATTCTTTTTTGCTTTTCTTAAACCGCGATAAGCTTGTGGACATTACACTGTCATAGGGCCGTCTCATGTTGTTAAAAGAACTTTCATCGCTGGCTTCGCCATTGTCTCAAGGACAAGTCGAGAAGCTAAAACAACTCACTTCTGAGTTAAGTGCTGTGCAATTGGCCTGGGTGAGTGGCTATCTTGCTGCTACAGCCAATGCGGGCCAATTAGCGCCCGTCGCGCAGGCGCAAACGGCTCAAACTGTGACGATTCTCTATGGCAGCCAAACGGGTAATGGCCGTGGTGTCGCCAAAGCGCTCGCCGATAAGGCGCAAGCGCAAGGTTATGCGGTCAATCTGGCTTCAATGGGCGAATACAATGTTCGCCAATTAAAGCAAGAAGCTGTGCTGTTATTGGTGGTCAGCACCCATGGTGAAGGTGAAGCGCCGGATGATGCGATTGAATTACACAAGTTTTTAGCATCGAAACGTGCCCCTAAGTTAGACAATCTACATTACTCTGTGCTTGCGCTGGGGGATTCTAGCTATGAATTTTTCTGCCAAACCGGTAAAGACTTCGATGCCCGCCTAGCGGCACTCGGTGCTAAATCACTGTTACCTTTAATTGAATGTGATGTGGATTATGAAACTGCCGCTGGCCAGTGGCACGCCGATGTATTAGAGGCCGTTAAGCCGCTAATTGAAACCTCGTCCGCCAGTGTGGTATCCATCGGCACCGCTAAAGCGATTGGCGAAAGTGAATTTACTAAGCAAAACCCCTATAGCGCCGAAGTGCTTGTGAGCCAAAAAATTACCGGCCGTGGATCAGACCGAGATGTGCGCCATGTTGAAATCGACCTTGGCGACTCAGGCTTAACCTATCAAGCGGGCGATGCCCTTGGTGTGTGGTTTAGTAATAACGAAGTGTTAGTCGATGAAGTCTTAGCGGGTTTGTCATTAGCCGCCGATGAGTTAGTGACACTTGGTACTGAATCCTTATCTCTTAAGCAGGCTTTGGTCGATAAGAAAGAATTAACCCAGTTATACCCTGGATTAGTCAAAGCCTGGGCCGAATTGAGCGGCAGCGCAGAACTGCTGGCATTGAGCGAAGATAAAGAACAAGTGCGCCACTTTATCCTTAAGCATCAATTTGTCGATTTAGTTACTCAGTATCCATTATCAAATAACTCAGTAACCTTAAATGCAGCAAAACTGCTTGAGCTACTGCGTCCATTAACGCCAAGACTTTACTCTATCGCCTCAAGTCAAAGCGAAGTTGAAACAGAAGTCCACTTAACTGTGGCCTTAGTGGAAGATGAGCGCCATGGCTCAGCACGTTTTGGCGGTGCGTCACACTTCTTAGCATCTGCGCAGGAAGGCACGCAAGTTAAGGTTTATGTTGAGTCGAACAAGCATTTCCGTTTACCTGAAAATCCAGAAACACCGGTGATCATGGTGGGCCCTGGTACAGGTGTTGCGCCGTTCCGTGCCTTTATGCAGGAGCGCGTCGCCCAAGGTATTCAAGGCGATAGCTGGTTATTCTTCGGCAATCCTCACTTTGAGCAGGATTTCTTGTATCAAACTGAGTGGCAACAGTATTTGAAAAATGGCGATCTCAGCCGTATCGACGTGGCGTTCTCCCGCGATCAAGCCCATAAGATTTATGTGCAGCACCGCATTAAAGAACAAGGCCAAGCCCTGTGGCAATGGTTGCAAAATGGCGCGCATCTTTATATTTGTGGTGATGCTGAACGTATGGCGAAAGATGTTCACCAAGCCTTGATTGAGGTGGCAGTCGAAGTCGGTGGTTTGAATACCGAAGCTGCCGAAGCCTATTTTGAAACCCTGCGCAGCGATAAACGTTACCAAAAAGACGTGTATTAATCTCAACCGTTGCGCAGATAAGAAACGCATAAGAATAGCTAAAGCTGCACACGTGATGACCTGTGCAGCCAGCGAACCCAATTTTAAGAGGCAGTTGCCATGAGTGAGCAAAAGTTAGCGTTAAATGAATACCTAAAGACCGACAGTGATTACCTGCGCGGGACCATCAAAGAAGGTTTAGATTCTTCTGTGACTGGCAGTTTCAGTGACGGCGATCAGCAGCTGATCAAATTTCATGGCTTCTATCAGCAGGATGATCGCGATTTACGTAACGAACGTAAAGAGCAAAAACTCGAACCTTTATATAGTTTTATGTTGCGTGCCCGTGTACCCGGCGGTATTTGTTCTCCGCAGCAATGGTTAGGCGTAGATAAAATTGCCTCGACGCTCACCAGCTCGAACAGTATTCGTTTGACGACCCGCCAAACCTTCCAATACCACGGTATTCCTAAGCGTAACTTGAAGACCATTATTCAAGACTTAGATCGCGAAGCGCTGGATTCGATTGCTGCCTGTGGTGACGTTAACCGTAACGTCATGTGTAACCCCAATCCGGTGGAATCGAAACTGCACGAGCAGGCCTATGCGGTGGCGAAACAACTGTCAGATCATCTATTACCACACACTCGCGCCTACGCTGAAATCTGGTTAGATGAAGAAAAGTTACTTTCGACCGAAGATGAAACCGTCGAACCTGTGTATGGCAAAACCTATCTGCCACGTAAGTTCAAAATGGCGGTTGCGGTTCCTCCCGATAACGATGTTGACGTTTACACTAACGATTTAGGCTTTATTGCTGTTGCCGAAAACGGCGAGCTAGTTGGCTTTAACTTAACGGCGGGCGGCGGCATGGGCTCGACCCATGGCGAAGTAGAAACCTTTCCACGCCTGGCTGACGACTTTGGTTTTATCAAAACTGAAGACGTGATGAAGTTTGCTGAAGCTGTCATGACAGTGCAACGCGACTGGGGCAATCGCTCTAATCGTAAGCGTTCGCGCCTTAAGTACACAATCGTTGACCACGGCTATGAAAAGTTCAAAGCCGAAGTTGAACTGCGTGCAGGAGTAAAATTTGAACCTAAGCGTGATGTCGTGATTGGCGATCGCGGCGACCGTTATGGTTGGGTCGAAGGCGTTGACGGTAAGTGGCATTTAACCCTATTTATCGAAAGCGGCCGCATTAAGGATTTACCGGGCCAGACCCTGCAAACGGGGCTGCGTGAAATTGCTAAGATCCACAAGGGCGATTTCCGCATGACCTCGAATCAAAACATGATCATCGCAGGTGTAGCGGCAGAAGATAAAGCCACGATTGAAGGTTTAGCCCGTAAACATGGTCTGCTGGGCCAAGTGTTGACGCAAACCCGCGGTCACTCGATTGCCTGTGTGGCGTTGCCGACATGTCCATTAGCGATGGCGGAAGCCGAGCGTTATTTCCCTGAGTTTATCGATCATATCGATGCGCTACAGGCAAAACACGGCATCAGCGAGCAAGCGATTGTCGTGCGTATGACGGGTTGTCCTAACGGCTGTGCCCGCCCATTTGCCGCTGAAATTGGGCTTGTGGGTAAGGCGCCGGGTCGTTATAACTTGTACTTAGGTGCAAGTTTTGAAGGGACTCGTTTGAACAAAATGCACAGAGAAAATATCCAAGAGGCGGACATTCTCGCCGAATTGGATGCCCTGTTTGGCCGCTACGCCGTAGAGCGTGATGCAGGCGAAACCTTTGGTAACTTCACCGTCCGCGTGGGTGTAGTGAAGGCGGTGATCGATGCCGCTAAGGATTTTCATGGCTGATATTGAGCAAAAAACCAGTGATAAAGTGCCGACTGTGGTCAGCGCTGCCGAACTCAAGGCATTATTGAGTGCGCCTAAGGCAGAGCAAGCGATAGAGCTTGAACGTATTAATCAGTTCTTAGGTGGATTAAGCGCACAAGAGCGGGTGCTATGGGGCTTAACTTATTTGCCCGGTAATCATGCGCTGTCCTCAAGCTTTGGGATTCAAGCCGCAGTGATGCTGCATATGGTGAGTCAGGCACAGGCGAATATTCCGGTTATCCTCACGGATACGGGTTATTTATTCCCTGAGACTTATCAGTTTATCGATGAACTGACAGAGCGTTTATCGCTGAATTTAAAAGTGTATCAAGCAGTGATGACATCTGCATGGCAAGAGGCACGCTTTGGTCAGTTGTGGGAGCAAGGGGTAGACGGGCTAGAGCAATACAACCGTCTCAACAAAGTTGAGCCTATGCAACGCGCTTTAGCCGAGCTTGAAGTCGGCACTTGGTTTGCTGGGCTTAGACGCAGTCAAGCCAGTACCCGTGAGGCGTTGCCGATACTGGCGATTCATGGTACTCGCTTTAAGTTACTGCCGATTATCGAGTGGTCGAATAAAGATGTGCACCTCTATCTGACTCAATTTGACTTGCCGTACCATCCACTTTGGGACCAAGGCTATGTTTCTGTGGGGGATACCCATTCGAGTAAACCACTCGAATTAGGTATGACAGAGGAAGAAACTCGCTTTAATGGCCTACAACGTGAGTGTGGTCTGCACTACGAAATCTAGTCATTTTATTGATTTTAAATATTAAACGCCTCAACTTAGTTTGGGGCGTTTTTTTATCATTTTAAGATAAGTGGGATTGAATTTAATACTCTGGATTGTCGAGGAAGTTAAGTGATGTCATTTAAGCGTCATTTAACTAAGATAGATTGATATTCATAGAGTTAGTTTGCATTCATTTTTAAATGCTAAAAATGTTGTACATTTTTACTCACAGAGTTATGCACATTGGTTAAGCCTGCGCTATATTTTGAAGTTCCCGTAGATGGTTTTGAAGCGTTTTACTGCGTTAATTGACATGATTCATGTCTTTTATGAGGTTAAGTTGTTGTATATCGGTATTTATGGGCTGGGTTTGCTGTGTATCGATATGGCTTGATTGGATGCAGTGAAAGCGTTGAAAACCTGACTCGCACCTGCGAGTATCAAGCAGTTTGATTGACTTGCTAGCTCTCGTTAATCAGCCATCATTACCTCGGTCAGCTGTCGTCAAAGCTGCCGAGGTCAAGTTAAGTCGACCCCCAGTCAATCTCCAATAGTGATTTGTTCTTGTTATGGTTATTTCTCAACCTATCTTTGATTATCGAGTAAGATATCCTTGGTGTTTCCTTTACTCTCGTAGCATGATCAGCTTGCAACTCGCGTAAAGCTTTAGAATATTTTCTGTAAGCCTAGGTTGCCCCAAAGAATCCTTGTAATGGGATTGACTGGATAGATGAGAAACAAGAAATGAGAGTGTGTGGATGAGATGGTATAAATGACGGCCCCTTTATATGCGATGCGAGATCATGTCAGGCGTCCAAGTGTCAATAAGTCGAGTGACCCAGCACCTCAGAGACGAAAGCGTGGTTTTCGTCGTTTATTGTCTTGGTTATTTAAGGGATTAGTTTGGGTATTTATTTGCTCAATTTTATTAGTGATCCTACTACGATTCGTCGATCCTCTTATGTGGACTTGGCGTATCGAACGTGCCTTATTTCCACCTGCTCCTATCGGTGAGATCAGGCATCAATGGCGCGATTTAGCGCAAATTTCTCCCGAATTACAATTGGCTGTGATTGCTGCGGAAGATCAACGTTTTGTTGAGCATACTGGATTCGATTTAGCCGCGATAAGTTCGGCACTGAAATACAACCAAAAAGGTACCAAAGTCCGCGGGGCAAGTACCTTAAGTCAGCAGGCGGCGAAAAACCTTTTTATGTGGTCGAGTCGCAGTTTCTTTCGTAAGGGATTGGAAGCTTGGTTTACGTTATTGATGGAGTTGACTTGGGATAAGTCGCGTATTCTTGAAGTGTATTTAAATATTGTAGAATTTGGCCCAGGCATTTACGGCGCCGAAGCGGCATCAAAGCATTATTTTGGAAAGTCAGCGGCAAAACTTACCCAATACGAGGCCTCATTACTCGCAGCCATTTTACCCAATCCTTGGCGCTATAAGGTGTCTCCACCGTCATCGTATGTGCAGCAGCGCTCTGCTTGGATCCGTAAGCAAATGCGTCAGCTAGGTGACGTCACGCTTAAAAAAGTCCACGAAGCACGATGACGCTCTGGTGAGGTAGTTTGAGTGAGATGAGCTTAATTTGTCATTGAGTTCTTTGCTTAATCGTCGATGACTTTGAGATGTTTTATTACCGAATTGAAATAAGATTGGAGTTATGTTTAATAAACGTTAATTCTAATGCGTTTTTAATGCTGCGAACTCCTATCCTGTTCGCTTCTGTGTCGGTTTAATGTTAAATTATCGGGAAAATTTTATACCTTAGTTTCGCTTAGCCTAAGCATTTTAAACTGGGTTTGTATTGCGTAGGGCTGAGTTGTTGTGTTTTCTGATTTTGCATTATCTGCGTAAGGGATATGTAAGAGCGGATAAATATTTAAATACCTAAGGTGAGTTCTTTAGGTATTGTTTTCATAAAATTGAATGTCATTAAATGGAGTTTCTTAAATGAAAAAGATTGTGATTGCCGCGGCAATTATTGCAGCAGGTGCTGGTGGTTATTGGTATATGCAGAATGGCGCGGGTTCTAGTGCCTCTGCTAATCCTTTGCTCGACTATGTGCCTGCCGATACGCCGATATTTTCGGGCCAGTTAAAACCCTTCCCGTTAAAAGCGTATTTACAGTCTATTTCTGGAAATTATCAGCAATATCCAAGTAACACGCTTGATGAACTCGGTGTGCAGGATAGCCCTATGGGCAAGTTCTTCGTTAGTATTTATCAGCAGTATATGGATGGGATGAAAGATCCTGCCTTACTGTTAAAAACCTTCGGTTTCCCCGATGAAGTTAAACCTTATATTTATACTTTAGGTGCTTTGCCAGTATTAAAGATTGATGTTAATCAGGCTGAAGCATTTTGGGCTGTATTAGATAAAGCCGAAAAAGACAGTGGTGTAACCCACGAAATGCGTAAAGTGGGCGATGTTGATTATCGCGCTTATGCACTATCGGATGAAAGCTCAGCAGAGAAAGCTGAACTGTTATTTGCCCAGAAAGATGGCATATTAACGATGACTTTCAGCACCTCTATTACCGAGCCTGAGTTATTAGAAATGGCATTTGGTATTAAGAAGGCGCCGCAGTCATTAGCCGCTTCTGGCATATTAGAAGATATTATTAAGACCCATGGTTTTAAAGATGACAGCATTAGCTTTATTAACCATGTGGAAATTGTAAAGGCATTGACCTCTGCAGATAGCAATATGCTAGCTAAGCAACTGACTCAATTTTTTGCTGATGAAAGTGAGGGTGAAGATCCATTAGCTCAAATCAGAACACCAGAATGTCGTACCGAACTGACTGCGATTGCCGCTAACTGGCCGCGTACCGTTGCTGGTTTAACGGCGTTTTCTGTGACTGAAAAAGAAAGCCATATGGCGGCTTCATTTGTTGTCGAAACGAAGAATCAACCTATTCTTGCGGCAATGCAAAAGATGCGTGGTTTTATTCCATCGCATCTGGCGGATATCGACAGCACTATCTTCTCCATGGGAATAGGTCTAGATATCAATGAAATTACCCCTTCATTAACGGCTATTTGGGATGATCTGCAAAAGCCACAACTGACCTGTACACCATTGGCAGAGTTGCAGGCTGAGTTGAGCCAACAGAGCCCTGCTATGCTAGGCATGTTTACTGGCATGGCTAACGGTGTGAAAGGCATGAGCGTTTCATTGCTCGATTTTAAAATGAGCACACAAGATCAAGAGCCTAAGTTAGAAAGCTTAGATGCTTTAGTCAGCCTTAGCGCCGAAAACCCATCCATGTTGTTCAATATGGTCAAACCTTTCGCCCCTATGCTGGCTGAAGTGCAATTAGCCGATAACGGCGATGCTACTGATTTATCTCCAATATTGATGTTGCCTCCAGAGTTAGGTGTTAAGCCAATGCTGGCGATTAAAGGTCAACATTTAGTGGTGTATAGCGGTGATAAAGGCTTAGCTTTAGCCAACAAATTAGCAGGCGAGAAACTGTCAGCGAATGGCATGTACAGCTTGTCTGCTGATTACGGCAAGATGTTTACGCCAGTGCTTACACTGTTAGAAATGAGCGGTGAGCCGATCCCTGAAGAAATGCAAATGCTTAAAGATTACAACATGCGAGTTCAAATGAGCTTTGATGTGAATAAGCAAGGCTTGGTCATAGGTTCAGTCGCCAATTCTAAAGCGACTGAAAAGAAGTAATGCGTTAGTAAACTCATATTTGCTTTAAAAGAGCCTGCAGATTGCTGGCTCTTTTTTTGGCTTAATTTAGCTTAGCTTGAGCCAACTTAGTGTGCTGTGCTGGCAGTACAAGTTGTGCTTTTGGCTTGGCGGAGCGCATTAAACTAACGAGCCCTTGCCATTGAATATCACTGTTCTGAGGGAGCAAAATATCCGGTTCAGTCCCGATACCGGACAGGAGTTGCCCCTGTGCATCATAGGTTAACGAACTGCTGAATCTTATGTTTAATCCACTGTTTGGCAGTTTGAAATGATACTGACGTGCAAAGTCGCCTGAGGTTTTTTCACCAATCAAATTTGCCCTAGACCAAGATTTAGTACGATAGGCAATCCACTCGCATTCTTGGCGACAATGGGGACTCACGAGTAGAGCTAAGCGATTTCGCCCTTCAGGAGCCACCGCAGGCTTAGTGCGAACATACCAAGGGCTGAATTTCTCTTTATCGACAGAGGGTAAGTTACGGGTGAGAGATTTGAGCTTAGGTTGACTGTACTCTAACGCATCCAGAGGCATAAAATTGAGCGGCTGTAGATAGTCATTTCTCAGCTCTGGTGAGCGGCGATAGTGCGCAAATCCCATCACGTTAGGTGCTAAAGTGTTATTTAAATCCGCATCTTGATATCGCGACAGCATAGTCAATAATTTCGGACTAAAGCCACTGGCATCACGTAAATCAATGATCAGTAATGGATGTGTCATGCCTTTGAGCAGTTCTTGCTGTTGTTCTTTATCTAATTCAAAGGCGTAGAGATCGCTGATCTTAAGTTTGACCGTCGTATTGTTGACCGTCTCTAATTGATTTGGCATGTCTTGAAATTCGGTGCGTTCAAATTGAGATAATTGGTTAATAAACTCGAGCACATTAATATCTTGAGTCTCGTCTTTTTCACTGATAGTTGCTAATTGAACTTGCGGTTTATGGCTTGGCAGGGCGAGAGTCACCTGCTGGCTTTGCAGGTCATCATTAATTAGCGTAATGACTACATAGGGCTTTATGCTGAGTCCTAAGTCTTCGCGCAGTAGGTTAAGTTTTTTCAGCCAAGGTAACTGCATTTCTTGGCTCTGTTTTGCCGGCTCAGGTAAGTAGGCTTGGCTGGTCGCTACCCATTTGCTCATAGGTAAACCATCGATATGAGTGATAAAGGGGAAGTCGTTGTTGACTGGATTATTACCGTTATCCAAGGCTAACCATTGGTCGTTGACTGGCCTTAGCGTTAACGGGAGATCGCCGCTTTGATCATCGAAGTTATGCACTTGAGCGCCTGGATCTTTGAGGGTATTGAGTAATTTAGTGACTTCAGCAGCAAAGCGATCATTGGGAGTAATATCTTGATACTGTTCAACAATAAGGCTAGCCATAAATTTAAGCTGCGGGTTGGCTTTGTCGGCCGTTAAGGCATAAAACGCTGAGTGTTGCTCGATTTGATCCAATAAGGCATAGAGATCTTGGCGTACCTCTTGTGCATTCAGCACTGGTGCAGCGCTATCTTTTGGCACAGCGAAAAACGCGAGCTTAAGTAAGCTCGCGAAAATAATGACACTGAGTAGCATGACTATGCTGCGGTAGCTAAAACTCATATTCCTCCATGATGTTAAGGCTCTGCTTCAGGGCACAAAAAGGTGTGCGACTATCGGCTTAAATGCCATTCGGATCAATGTAAATCGTCCCGCTGAGCCATAAACTCAGGTCCATCTGAGCAATTTAGCAGCAGGTTTGGTAGATTAGCAGCAAATTATGGTCGATTTTTGTACTTAGTCACTTTATATACCCAAACAATCTTAAATAGCGGGATCAAGTGGGTATATCTTTCTTAAAGAATATCGTTGAGTGAAATTCCGATACCAATACGTTGATTGTGATAGTTGTAATCGATTAGGCTTTCGCCATAACCATTAAAGTATTGAGTATAAAAGCGTAAGTTGCCGACGATAGGATGACTCCAAGTCAGTTCTGCTGAGCCTCTGTCGATATCTTCTAGATTCGTTTTAACGGTTAAAGTGAATCTATGTTCATCGATACCATAAACGCCAATAAACTCTGCTTTACCTATATAGTCATCAATATTAGGGTTATCGTCGCCGCTGGCTTTATATGGATCTGTCTTTTCATCTTCAGGAATACGCCACCACACTTTGGTGGAGAAGGCGAGTGGGCCTGCATCAAAAATCATAGTGGCATAGAGTCGATTCCAACTGCGGGAAAGTGGCCCTGCTTTACCATTCGATTGATGTACGGCACCAAATCCCCAAAAGGAATTGGTCACACTGCCAATTTTCCAATCGTTATTAAACAGCATAAAAACTTCAGGTTCGTGATTGGTTTCCCTAAAAGGCGATGAAGTGTCTTTGTTATAAACCTGCCAATAGGATTGATTGGTGTAAGCAAAAAATAAATGGCCATTATCACCAAACACATTGTACCAAATAGGAAATTTAAAACTGATTTGGAACTTAGCCTCAAACTCATCTAATGAATAGGGGTTGAGTATTGCATCTTCGGTGAAAGGTGCCATGTTGGGATCTGGGCTGTAGGTGACTGGTAAAAGGTAATTCACTTTATGTGGCGTAATCACAAAAGGTAGATCCGCCGTGGCAAGTTCATCTTTTACTCTTCCTTTGACTAATGATTCTTCGGCATTTATGTCCGTACAGGCTAATAGCCCTGCCAATGCAATACCTGAGTAAAGTGGTTTCATCTGCCCTCCTTGATGTGTTTATTTATTTGTCAGTCGTACTCAACAAGATAGTTATTTCCAGCTTAACATTAGAAAGTGAATTTATGGTTATGGAAAAATCCGGTGTCACTTAATGACAAATCTTGTAGTCAGCCATTTTTAGTCCCATAGAGACATGTTTAGGTAGAATTTTTGGCAATAACATAGTGCCAAAATCATGCACTTAGCGGACAGAAATTATTTTGATGCAATTCGCTTAATCTTATTAAGTCATTTTTATTTCAATGGGTTAACTTGGATTTAGGGCATTTTTGATTTTGAAACCCAAGGTTTTCCCCACTTTAAGTGAGTGGTTACTCATTCTTTTATATCTAAATGATATAAAAACTAATAATTATCTATTTATTATGGAATATAAGACGCGCTATATTTCTACAGACTAAAGTGATCTTGGGGATTCTGATGGAAATTTTCTCTTTACCGGGCCAAGCGGCCAAAGGCAAAGTCTGGCTGGTGGGTGCCGGTCCCGGCGACGTTGAGTTATTGACGTTAAAGGCATGGCGCATCCTTAAAACCGCTGATGCAGTGCTATACGATGCTTTAGTCAGCCAAGATATCCTCGATCTTATTCCCAAAGACGCTGAGAAGATTGCCGTAGGTAAACGTGCGGGCAAGCATAGCGCCGCACAGGACGAGATTAATCAGTTACTTGTCACTAAAGCCTACACCCGTAAAAATGTGGTGCGCCTTAAAGGTGGCGATCCTTTTATTTTCGGTCGCGGGGGCGAAGAGTTACAAACTTTAGTTGAAGCTGGGGTTGAGTTTGAAGTCGTTCCCGGCATTACCGCTGCCAGCGGCACGTCAGCCTATGCGGGAATACCCCTAACCCACAGAGACCATGCCCAAGGCGTCACTTTTATCACTGGCCATTGTCAGTTAGAGAGTCGTCCTATGGATTGGCAAGGTTATGCTAATCCTAACAATACCTTAGTCGTGTATATGGGGATTCTGAACGCAGGCATTATTCGTCAAGGTCTAGTCGATGCGGGCCGAAGCCCTGAAACGCCCGTGGCGATAGTGTCAAAGGCAACCACTAAAGAGCAACGTCGTTTTATCGGCCGTTTAGGTGAGCTTGAACAGCTTGCCGCCGATCCAGAATTACAAATGCCAGCTTTGATGATCATAGGTGAAGTTGTCACGCTGAGTGACACCTTGCATTGGTTCAAACCTGAAGCGATTGAATCGACTCAGGTCAGCGATGAACAGACTCAATCGGTTAGAGTCTCGGGCGCGTCGATAAGCTAAGCCGTAAACAGTTAAAGCTATTAAGCAGTTAAACAAATTAAGCTAATCCATGCTGTGGTAACACGGCGAATTTAAGGTAACGGAGAATAGTATGGCCGGGCGTGAACTAAGCCACTTACAACAACTGGAAGCTGAGAGCATCCAGATCATTCGTGAAGTTGCAGCCGAATTCGATAATCCTGTGATGTTGTATTCCATCGGGAAAGATTCTTCCGTTATGTTGCATTTAGCACGTAAAGCCTTTTATCCAGGCAAGATCCCATTCCCGCTACTGCATGTCGATACAGGTTGGAAATTCAAAGAGATGATCGCGTTTCGTGATGTGCAGGCAAAGAAATTTGGCTTCGAGTTACTGACGCACATCAACTCAGAAGGTTTGGCGCAGGGAATTAACCCCTTCGACCATGGTAGTGCGAAACACACTGACATCATGAAAACCCAAGGTTTAAAGCAAGCACTTAACCAATATGGTTTCGATGCGGCTTTCGGTGGGGCTCGCCGCGATGAAGAAAAATCCCGCGCCAAAGAGCGCGTGTATTCCTTCCGCGACCGTCACCACAGATGGGACCCTAAAAACCAACGTCCAGAATTATGGCGCACCTATAACGGCGCAGTGAACAAGGGCGAAAGTATTCGCGTGTTCCCATTATCTAACTGGACTGAGCTGGATATTTGGCAATATATTTATCAAGAAAACATTGAGTTAGTGCCTTTGTACTTTGCTGCTAAACGTAAAGTGGTTGAGCGCGGTGGTCAGTTAATCATGGCCGATGACGAGCGGATGAAGTTAGCCGAGGGCGAGCAGATTAAAGAAGCAGTGGTGCGTTTTAGAACCTTAGGTTGCTACCCACTCACGGCCGCCATGTATTCTGAGGCCGACAGTCTAGAAAAGATTATTGAAGAAATGCTGTTAACCCGTTCGAGCGAACGTCAGGGCCGATTGATCGACTCAGATCAAAGCGCCTCTATGGAGCAGAAGAAGCGTCAAGGCTACTTCTAATCTCTACAGGGTTAACCCTATTTCGCGAAGGTGGCGCTAATCAGCGCGATCTTCAGCCAAGCAGATCAAGAGTGAGAATATGATGGACAAAGCGGTCAATAAAACCAATCTCATGGCGGCAGAAATTACCCTCCATGGTGTGAAAGAATATCTAGCCCTGCAGCAACACAAAGGCTTACTGCGTTTTTTAACCTGTGGCAGTGTTGACGATGGTAAAAGTACCTTAATCGGCCGTCTGTTACACGACAGCGCCCAGATCTATGAAGATCAATTAGCGAGCCTAAAGAGCGACAGCGCTAAGATGGGCACCACAGGTGAAGCCATTGACTTAGCCTTACTGGTGGATGGCCTACAAGCTGAGCGCGAGCAGGGCATCACTATCGATGTGGCTTATCGTTATTTTTCAAGTGATAAGCGCAAGTTCATCATCGCCGATACGCCAGGGCATGAGCAGTACACTCGCAACATGGCAACGGGTGCATCAACCTGTGATTTAGCGGTGATTTTAGTCGATGCCCGCTACGGCGTGCAGACTCAGACTAAGCGCCATGCGTTTATCGCGTCATTACTGGGTATTCGTCACTTTGTTGTGGCCGTGAATAAGATGGATTTGCTTGGGTTTGACGAGCAAGTATTCAACCGTATTCGTGCCGATTTTACGGATTTTGTTAAAGATTTCGGTAATCTCGATATCCACTTTGTGCCGTTATCGGCGCTTAATGGTGACAACGTGGTTGAGCGCAGCACCCAAAGCCCTTGGTATCAAGGCGGTACACTGCTTGAACTGTTAGAAACCATTGATACTCAGCGTGAACTCAGCTCATTGCCTGTGCGTTTCCCTGTGCAATATGTGTCGCGCCCTCACTTAGATTTTCGCGGTTTTGCGGGCACTTTAGCCTCTGGCATCATTAATGTCGGCGACGAGTTAGTCGCTTTGCCATCGGGCAAACGCAGCAAGGTTGAACGTATTGTGACCTTCGATGGTGACATACAAGAAGCGGTTGCAGGCCAAGCTGTGACTATCACGCTGGAAGATGAAATTGATATTTCCCGTGGCGATTTACTGGCAAAACCCGATTCTGCGCCAGCCGTCGCTAACGTGATCAGCGCTGACATAGTGTGGATGGATGAAAAGCCATTACAACTTGGTCAGTTATACGACATCAAAGTGGCCGGTAAGAAGACGCAAGCCTCTGTGACTGCTATCGATTATGTGGTTGACGTTAATACCTTAGCACGCAGTGCGACGGACACTCTTGGGTTAAACGCCATTGCGCGTGTGACCTTAGAACTGACCGAAGACATAGTGTTTGATGCATATTCGTTAGTACGCGATACCGGCGGAATGATCTTAATCGACCGCCTGAGTAATGCGACGGTTGCCGCGGTTATGGTGGTGTCGGGTCAACATGTTAACAAGCAAACAGCATCACAATTTAGTGCCTTTGAAGTCGAGTTTAATGCCTTAGTGCGTAAACACTTCCCCCATTGGCAAGCGATAGATATCACTAAGCTTGGAGCTTAATTTGTGAGTGACTTGTGGCTATTAGCGATTATTTTGATAGGGCTTGTGGCTGGCTTAATTAGTGGCCGTATCAATCCAGCGGTATTGTTTTTATTTGCATTTTTGCTCTGTTATTTGCTTGGCATGGTTGCGCTCGATACCGCATTAACAAGCTTTACCAATATTGGCTTAGTCACGCTTGTCCTGTTGGTGTTGGCCGCGACAGCATTAGAAAAAACGTCCCTGCTGGGAAAGTTGAGTCAAGTCATAGGCAATAGTTCTTTGCCTATGACAATCGCAAAGCTCGGTTTTTCGACGGCTTTACTGTCGTCATTTACCAATAACACTGCAGTTGTGGCATCACTGATTGGTGTTGTGCGCCGCAATCAGGCACACGCGCCGGCTAAGTTATTATTGCCGTTAAATTATGCGGCAATTTTAGGTGGCACACTGACCCTGATTGGTACCTCGACCAACTTGATTGTGAACTCCTTTGTGGAAAACGCCGGCTTACCCGCCTTAGGGTTCTTCGAGTTTACACCAGTTGCAGTGGTGATCGTCGTCGCAGGCATCTTGTTACTGACCTTACTGGCGAACATTCTGCCCGACAGACGGGAAGAATCAGGTGAAGAAGCGCTGCCATATTTGCTCGAAGCCCATGTGGCGAAAGGTTCGTCCTTGGTCGGTCGCAGTGTGGTGGATAATAAACTTAGGGCGCTGAAAAAGTTATATCTGGTTGAATTAGAACGCAGTGGCATTTGTATTTGCCCTGTGCCGCCCCAGTTAGTGTTGCAAGCGGACGACGTGCTGCGCTTTAGTGGCGCGGTGGAATCGGTTGAGTTATTGCACCAATTCGATGGTTTAGATTGGTTTGGTAAACATCAAGCCAAAGGACAAAATTTAGTTGAAGCTGTACTCGCACCGTCATCCAGTTTAGTGGGCAGTTCGTTGAAAGCATCGCGTTTTCGTGAGCAATTTGATGCGGCTGTGATGGCCATTCGCCGCGGAAATCATCCGCTGAAGGGCGGACTCGGTGACATTATTCTGCAACCCGGTGATGTGTTGTTATTGACGCCAGGTGATGGTTTTAGCAATAGCGCAAAATTAAGTTCAGAATTTGCGGCGATTAGCGGCTTAGATTTGAATGTGCGTCTGGACAGTCGTCGTGGTCGTTGGGTATTGCTGGGCTTTGCGGCAACGATCATCCTGAGTGTCACTGGCATATTACCCTTGGCTAAGGGTTTAGTGATATTGCTGCTCAGTTATTTTGCCATAGGCGCAGTCACACTGGCTGAGCTTAAACGCCGTTTCCCATTGGAATTAGTGGTGATCGTGGGGAGTGCATTAGGGCTTGCCAACTTGATGATGAGTACAGGCCTTGCGAACAGTTTAGCCCAAGGATTACTCTCAGTTATTAACGGTTATGGGGTATTTGGCGCTTTTGTCGGCGTGTATTTAATGACTTTATTGCTGACTGAACTGGTGACCAATAACGCAGCGGCGGCGCTGGCGTTTCCTATCGCTTACGCGATTGCGCTTAATTACGGTGTCGATGCAAGGCCCTTTATTATGGCCGTTGTCTTTGGTGCCAGCGCGAGCTTTATTTCACCCTACGGCTATCAGACCAATTTGATGGTATTTAATGCGGGTAATTATCGCTTCAGTGACTTTGTCCGCCTTGGATTGCCGTTATCTGTGCTTTATTCCCTGATAGTGATATTTATGGTGCCGATCATCTTTCCATTTTAGTGATTAGCTTGAGTTTATTGCCCTTATGTTAGCGGTTAGTCAACATGGGGATTGAGGAGTTTTTATGACAAATATCGTGTGGCATCAACATCCTGTAGACCAAGCCGCCAGAGCCGAGCAGAAAGGCCAAAACCCGGTACTACTTTGGTTTACCGGACTTTCTGGCGCGGGCAAGTCAACACTGGCGGGTGCATTAGAGCGGGCGTTATTTGAGGCGGGATTCCACACTTATTTACTCGATGGTGATAATGTGCGCCATGGCCTGTGTAAAGATTTAGGGTTTACGGTTGAAGACCGTGATGAGAACCTGCGTCGTGTGGGTGAAGTGGCTAAATTGATGGTGGATGCGGGGCTTGTGGTGTTATCGGCATTTATATCACCGACCCGTGAAGAACGTGATGGTATTCGTGCCCGTTTTCCTGCGGGGCAGTTTATTGAAGTGCATGTAGCTACGCCTTTGAGTGTGTGCGAGCAGCGTGACCCTAAGGGGTTATATGTGAAAGCGCGCAGTGGCGAGATTAGCAATTTCACTGGTATTTCATCACCCTATGAAGCGCCATTGGCCGCCGAGTTAACCATAGATACCAGCAAAGGCGATTTAGTGACTCAAGTACGCGCCTTAATTGATTATCTGACGGCAATCAATGTTATCAATGCCGATAAGGCAAAAGCGCTAGCTTAACATTTAGCCCTTATCTTGCTTAAAAGGAGCCTTTAGGCTCCTTTGTTATTCCCGGGCTTTACCGCCTATACCATTGATTCATAATTTTTTATGGCGTGAGCATTATTCTATTTTAAAGTCTTTAGCAAATAAGAGCTGCAGAGCCTTCAAGTATTCTTGATCCGGCTTAGGTTGCACGAGTTGGGCGAGTTCATCACCAATCGGTGTTAAGCGATAATAGCTAAAAAGCAGATTACCGCTCTTGGGCGTAAGCTTCATTTGTATGCCTTGTAGGGCAAATTGAATCGGTGTTTTGTTATTGAGTAGGCCGGTTTCGAACTCACTGCTGTGAAGTATTCCCGCATCGACTAAGGTCAAAATACTGGAATAAGGTAGCCCAAACTGGGATAAGCCTAAATTGACTGAGGTGCTTTTACGGAAATACTGGCCAATCCCACCTGACAAGCGGTAGCCACTGATGAGTTTTAGGCGCTGCTCGTTATTTACCTTAGCCGCCATGCCAAGGGCTTTTTCAAGAATTTGTGCTTCTCTGTGAGTCAGTTGCTTGAGCAGCGCTAGGGTACGTAGACTGAAGTTTCCCGGATTCACTATTTCGCTCGACAATATCCGAGCCCACAAATCTTGCATCTTACGGTTATGGATTTGTTCCGCCATCAAGAAAAATTGATGGCTCCAATCGGGATCAAGATCGACCCCAGTGACATCTGAGTGGGTATAACTGAGGGCTAAGGCAAAAATGGTTTCCACATTGGCCTGATATTCGCTCGATAACTTTCGTGCTCTATGTTGAGCTCGCTCGGCAATTGAGGCGTTCGCAGGGCGATATTCTTGCTCACTGGCGAGCCCTAATTGGCGACCAAGTAGCAGGGCTTTTTTGCGAGCGGATACCTCGGATGCTGACTCGCCTTCTTCTGCCAACAGTAAAATATCTGAATCCTTCATCGCGTTATTAATCCTTGAGCCTACACTGTGGTTGAGGTGAGGGTTTAGTGAACTCTTACATTCGGTTGTAGCTTACTTTAGATGATCATCTCTTTAGTTTGAGCATCTCGTTAAGCCAATTCTTTGGTTCGTTATTATGCCGTTTTATTTAACGACTTTAGCGATTGATTTCGCACTTTTAGTTGGCCAAGACCATAAGGTTTCATTACCCGGTTCAGGATGGCGCGGAACATTCAGCGCTAGCAGTAACGAACATACGGCAAAGCCCGCCCCTATGTAAAATACAAAGGCGGGATCGGTTAACCATAATAAGCCCAAAAGTACAGGAATAATCACTGCGGCTATGTGGTTTATGGTGAAACTGACTGACATAGTGGCGGCAATGTCTTTGCTGTCGGCGATTTTTTGAAAATAGGTTTTCATCGCAATTGCCATCGCAAACAGTAAATGATCGATGACGTAGAGTGCTGCCGCCATATGGGCTTGTTCGACTAGGGCATAGCTGATAAAGACTAAGATGAGTCCAATATATTCCACAGTAAGCGCATTACGCTCACCAATACGTCCAATCAAACGACCAATAGCAGGCGCAAACAGTAGATTAACGGCATAGTTGATTAAGAACAGCGCAGTGATTTCACTGACGCTATAACCAAACTTTTCAACCATCATAAAGCCCGCAAATACCATAAAGATTTGCCGCCTCGCACCTGAAAAAAAGGTGAGCAGGTAATAGAGCCAATAGCGTTTACGCAGTATGATTTTTTTGTGTTGTATTTCCGTTGTCTCAAACTTGGGGTAATACCATGTTATGGTTAGCACAATGATGAGACCTAATACGCCTATAATCAAATACATATGCAGGTAGTCTAGCTTCAACCAAGTCATTACTAGCCAAATGCTGGCATAACCGACTAAAGCGGCCGCCGAACGCCACGCCAGTGCTTTCCCCATAAATCCAGCCGCGTCTTTTTTATCGACCCATTGCAGCGTTAGCGATTGGTTGATGGTTTCAAAATAGTGAAACCCGACAGACATCAACACAGTCGTTAGATACAGGCCTATGACCTGAGGAAAGAAACCTGTTACCGCTACGCCGATACATAAAATGGCGAGCGAGAGCAGGGCGAAGGCTTGTTCTCGAATGAGCAGCAGCACAAAAATTGCCGTAAAAGCCAAGAAGCCGGGGATTTCGCGCAGGCTTTGTAACATGCCGATTTCAGCACCAGTGAATTGGGCTTTCTCAATCACGAAGTTGTTGAGCAATGCCTGCCAAACGGCAAACACGAGTGACATAACAAAGGTCATCCACAGCAAGAGTGTTTTAGGATCTTTTGCTTGAATAGCTTTCATGGATAAGGGACTCAGGCGATAAGTGTTCAAATGCTAATGCTTTTTTCTTAGGTTGGCTATATAAGGTGTGACTTATCCCTTTCAATTTTGTAACAATGTTTAGGCGAATTAACTCCCTCGGTTACAAAGACGCTAAAGCGAGAATATACCTAAGGCGTTATTTTTGTGAGGCAGTTAAAACTACCGCATATACTTGGGGTGTTTGGCGCTAAGCCTGTGATCTATTTCATGTAAATTGGCGGGTAAATCACCTAGTATGAAATATCATAATTGTCATTTTACTTTTGCATACCAAGTTAAATTCCACTGGAATGCCAATGACTCTGGGTGTCCATTGCTACTTTTAGCGCATTTAGTCTGAGCGTTGTGATGTCATTTGATATGCCAAACGGGCATAGAGAGTCGAAATTAAGTCGCCTGCACCGTCTTTTCTAGGCTGCTTATTGTTATTTTGCTTGGGATTAATCGAGGCTAAATTGAAAAGAATTCTTATCATTTACTCTAGTGTTCACGGCCAAACCCAAAAGATTGCTAAAAAGCTCGCACAGCAGTTAATGGCTTTGGGTAATGAAGTGGTTACTGCCGATATCAAGGCCGCTCCAGTGCTCACTGAGTTCGACAAAATCATCATAGGTGCCAGTATTCGCCATGGTAAACATAACCCAAGTTTGTACGAGTTTATTGAAAAGCATCAAGCCGTATTGACGGATAAGGTCAGTGGTTTTTTCTCTGTCAGCTTAGTGGCACGTAAACCCGAGAAAAACACCCCAGAGACCAATCCTTACATGCAGGCATTTTTAAGTAAAACCACTTGGCGGCCACAATTGTTGCGCGTTTTTGGGGGGAACTTGAATTACCAAGGCTATAACGCTTTAGATAGAAATATTATCCGTTTCATCATGTGGTTAACTAAAGGACCTACTGACCCTGTTACCAATGTTGAATACACGGATTGGCAGAAAGTGACTGAGTTTGGTGAGCAGATCCACAGCGCTTAAGCTTGATATCAAATTTCGGTGCTTCATTTAGCCCTATTCTATTCGCGCCCTGCAAGCTGTATGTATGCCTTAGTCACAAGGGCAAAGGAGCATTAAATATGATCAGTATGATGACTAAACTTCGCTCCTTGTGCCGAGTCATTATGGCGCAACTGCATGTGTGGATTGTCGTGTCGACTATCTTACTCGTGTGTTCCAGTCCGTGGATTTTTATGGGCCGACGGATACCCGATAACGCCAGTTTTTGGGATTATTTGCATGTATATTTAGGTTTAGTGTGCACTGTGCTTGGGATTCTTTTCTTACTCAGCAATACCTTGCGTGGCAAGTGGCACCAATACTTTGGCTGGTTGGCGGGCGATTGGGCACAGTTAAAGCAAGATATTGTTGGACTTGCTAAAGGCAAATTCCCCGTCGCTGGTGGCAAAGGGCTGTTTAGTGCCATAGAAGGTCTTGGCATGCTGTTGCTGGTGGCTACAGGGGTTACGGGCCTCGTTTGGTTTATCGTTCAAGGGACGCCAACAACACTGGCATGGCGTGGTTATCATCAAGTCTTTGCGCAGGCTTTTATTGGTTTCTTGATCCTACATCTCGTCTTGGCTGCGAGCCATATTATTGATTTTATTCGGCAATAAACTTCAGAACCCATATCGAGCGCTTATACCAATCACTTGGATTGAACACGTATAAAAATGGCCTCCTAATTTGGTGGCCATTTTTTATTTCAACGATTGTTTTGAATTAGCTAAGACGTTGCTGACGGGTCACACCAATTGCGGCGGTGAAGACTAGAAATAACCAGCCTAGACTGCCACCCGATGAGGTTTTAGCGGGGGCGGCATCTTTCTCAACTGCAAGGTAGTTAATTAACCCAATTAACTCATCTAAGGTTTTGATACTGTTTAAATTTACTGCATATTTATCGTTCACGATAAAGGCGGGTACGCTGTCGATTTTGAATTCATTCTGCTGGGTGCGCCACAGGGAAAGCTTTTCATTAGTGCTTTTGCTATTGGCTAATTCATCGTATTTAGCAGCATCGACACCAAATTGGGCGAAGACTTTTTTGATGTCATCACGGCTGTTAATTTGCGGCTCGTGCTGATGGCCAGGTGCACTATGATCGTGGCCGTTTGCGCCCTCTGCACCTTGGATTGCGGTAAACATGGCATGGGTTAAGGCGTCTTTGTTATCAACGCTTTGGATCACGGCTAATGAACGCATCACTTCGGTGCCAATGTCGCTATTCATAAAGTCGACATGCTTATTGTCGAAACTTATCTGTTTGTTGAGGTTCGCCTTGATATCAGGCAAATAGTTGGTTTCCATATTGAAGCAGTTATGGCAATAAAATGAATAGAATTCAGTGAGTTTTGGTTCGCTGCTAGGCGCTTTGGTCGAGATTTGAGTGTAATGTGTGCCTTCAACAAAATTGGCGGCAAAGGTGCTCAATGGTGCAATCGCAAAGGTTACAGCCAAGGCTAATTGTTTAATCATAGTTTCCTCAAATTCGGTGGGATTGAATTCACAATGTCAGTCGTTGTTATCGTTGATATTCAACGGTCAACATAAGAGATAGAGTGAGCTTCAACCTAGGAGTTAAGCTAGCCAAAATGGCAGCGTTGACACATAGGTTCAGGTTAAATGGAAAGGCTTAATTATGACTGAATTGGCATGAAGCTAGTAGGCTAAATCTGTGATCTCAATGGAAGTTTTACCTTAGATTTGGCAGGACTGTAGATAGGATCGCATCGCTAAGTCGGTGCATGTTGATTAAAGCCCCGTTCTGCATCATCACTGGCTAAATTCTTACGCAATATCCCTAAGCGACTGCCAAGCTTCGCACACCTCGCGAAAACGCGCCGCATCGCCATCGGGTCTGTCTGGGTGCCATTTGAGTGCTAAACGACGCCATTGCTTGCGGATATCACGGGCGGTAGCACTCTCGTCTAATTCGAAAACTCGCAGCGCGTTACCTTTGTTCATCAGATTGATATTTAAGCCAATATAGCTCTTATAATTGCTCCAGAATGCCTCAAGTAATTCTCGTACTACGTTTTCGCTGGTGTCGTAGTTATTCCAATCGAGGTAATACTCACGCAGGGAAGTATCTTGCATTATCAGCAGGTTAACGTTTGATGGTACTAAGCGGAAGATTTGAATTTCCATGGCTTTGACTTGCAGCCATTGCTTGGGCAGTAATATTTCTTGTAGCTCAAACAGGGCGTTCATCAGTAGGAAGTTACGTTTGAATAAATCGTTACCCGGATTTTCATCAAGCTGGTGGATCAGCCCTTGGGTTTGTAATTCAGTGGCTAAGTGATGGATTTTCCAACTTTGATTTGAAGCTTGTAAAACCGTAAGCAACGGCCAAATCAGTGGGTTATCGCCCTTAGTGTTTGCAACTCGAATCGATTGAGATTCTTCAGTGAGTGAGGGTTTGGCAAATAACATACTGACTGTCCCATCCTAAATTGTGAGTGTTACCAATGCGCCGATAAAACCGCTGTGCTGCAACAAAGATGACTCGAAAGGCGATGATAAATGATCATTCACTAAGTTGAGCCGCAAACTATGCCACAGAGCCAAAGTGTAGGCAAAGATGAATTTTAGAGCAATACCGTGATGGTTGACTCCTACTTTAGATGGTTTCTCGGCGTAAATAAGCCGTTAACAGCAGTTAGGTTTTAGGGGAAGGTAGTTAAGAGAGGGCTAGCTTTAGACATGATGCCCTTGTTTATATCACATAAAATCAAGGGCATGCTTATTTTTACATAGAGTGAAGGACTAGATTTCGGTGAAGATCACTTCTTGATCTAAGCGAGACTTAGGCAATTTAGCGTTGAAATCATTTTCTGAGTGATAACCCAAGGCGACAACCACGCAGGCACATAGACCTTGCTCTCTTAAGCCTAGGACTTGATTCATTTTAGTGGCATCAAAACCTTCGATCGGACACGCATCAATATCTAATACACTTGCACCGAGCATTAAAGTGCCAAGTGCTAAGTAGACTTGTTTTTCCATCCAATGCTGGGCATCTTTCAGCTCAAATTTATGCATATTAGCGAAGAAAGAGCGGCCATTATGTTGGCCTTGCTTGGCTTCTTCATTAGCAAAACGGCCATCCTTTGCTTCTTGCTCGAGTACTTGCAGTAAGTGTGCTTCATCTAATTGAGCACGAGCACAGAGTACGAGTACATGGGAAGCATCGAGAATTTTTTGGGTATTAAACGCATAGTTTTCGGTCGCTTGGGCAACTAACGCTTTACCTTCCGCCGTACTCGCTAACACAAAATGCCAAGGCTGTGAGTTAGTCGATGATGGGCTGTACTGCAATAAGGTTTTGATTTCTGCTATTTTATCCGCAGGAATCGTCTTAGTTGGATCAAAGGCCTTAGTGGTGTAGCGCTTTTTGGCGAAGAAACTTAAATCACTCATGTAACGGCTCCAAATCATTAAGGAATACAAATTCAATGGCAGCATTTTAAGCAGGTTTAAGTAAAAAACAATGTGATCAAGGCAGGTATTAGTTTCAAAAAAAATTTGAAACTGGGTGCTTATGCGTACTAGACAAAGCTTATGTGTGATGGAGTAGATGGCATGAAGTTTCAGACAATCCCAATTATGCGGATCTTTGATGAAGATAAAGCCAAAGAGTTTTACCTTGGCTTTCTGGGGATGGAATTAGATTGGGAACATCGCTTTGAGGATGGCTACCCGATTTATATACAAGTTTCACTTGGCAATTTTGTTTTGCACTTGAGTGAACATTCAGGCGACTGTACTCCTGGCTGTAAGGTTTTTGTGAATGTGAGTGAACTTGATAAATTATTTGCTCATGTGACTTCTAAGCCATATAAATACAACAAACCTAGTATTGAAGATGCGCCTTGGGGCGATCGTTGCTTTACTGTAACAGATCCGTTTTCAAACAGGATTTTGTTTAATGAAGCAGCAGATATATAACAGAGTGAGGCATTCGAGGCCTGCGGCATTTACAAGTTTACGCGCATGGGCACTGCGTTATGCTTTCAGGAGAAAAAATGAGTTCAGTTGAATTGTGGAAAAGCTTTGTTGACGAGTTTGCTCAGTTACATGATGGAGTATTTGAAAAATGGGTCTTGCAAGAAGGGAGCTATCCAAACAGGCAGGAAAATTCAGAAATAAATGAGTTCTTAACGTCACTAACTGTCCAGCAAAGAGAGACTCTCGTCAAGATGCTTATTAATGCTAGACATGGTGGTATTCATGATGCCTTAGTACGACTTAATGACAGAATGGACTGCGAAAATGGTCAGTATTACGAAAACGGCATTGAGATGGAATTTCAGCCCTTTGGTTCCACCCTTTACTATGACTATGTTTGTCGCCGAGAAGGGGATAATTGGGAGTAAGAATAGGTATTATCGGAATATCTCGCTTCCAGTGTTCACCCTGCATATAGCCTAGCACACAGCTTAATGATTTCAGTTACTTAACAAAGTCATCGCTGGTTGAAGGCAAACCAAAAGTGCATTATGTTGTTGGTTTAAAATGGATGGCTTGATTTATTATTCGCTAACGCGGATCCGCTTATACCCAACGTTATGTGTAAGGGAATCTTAATGATCGAAAGACCCAAAGTAATAAACCTCACAGAAGCCAGAACGATTCGCAAAGTCCATTGCGGAGAGTGTAACTGGGAGCAGGAAATAGCTGCTATCACTGAAGCTGAGATAAAATGTTGCCCTTGGTGCGGCTGGAGCGATCTGGAAATAAGTACTTTAAAAGCAGAAGGTGGCTTCCAAGAAATAGAATGTCAAAAGCACGGTAGAGTTACGGTTCTACTACCTAGCTCCAATATTGATCCACTAGACTTCATGAACAACTTATTTTGTCCATTCTGTGAGTAACACATAACAATGCAAACCAGCCTGATGGCTTTTTCGTTCCTTGTTTTGCTACGCTACCGCAAAACAATCCAATACAAAGCAGCTGTTTGCGGCTATGCGTGAAGAGAGAGCGGATATATAAATGGAAAAAGCATTAATAGATATTAGGTATTACGCTAGCGACTCCCTATATGAGACAGGTAAGAGTCTACCTTCGAGTTGTTCTAGATTTTTCAAATTTCCTAAGCTGCTTCATTACTGGGGTGCTCGCATAGCCACAATACTTGGTGAAAATGGATTATCCCTCGGAGAATTCGATCACCTATATGTAAACTACACAAATGCTATTCCAGAAGGCACGATGGTTTTTTCCGATAGAACACCAGAAAAGTGGCTTAGGTATATAGACTGTGGTGTAAATTTTGAGAAATTAAAATCATTAAATGAGTCCGAACTTGAACAATTTGTAATTCGCAGTACCTTTGAGTGTCTTGAGCACCTTTGTAAGTTGAGCATAGAAAAAACCGAAAAAATCAAGCTTGCTTCAAACGAGGTGGAAAGATTTGGTTCTGCGGTCGAGCTTCCGGTTAAGGCAAAACATACTAAGTCATATTCGGTTCTGGTTTCATATAAATTGCGCCCAAATGGCGAAGCATCTCATGGGCTTGTAAAATACATTAACCACAAAACAGGTACTACTTTCACTAAAAGGTTTGTTGATCTTAAGGGACCATCGGATATATTTCCTCTGGTCGGTACAATTTCAGTAAAAGATGGAAAAGTCTTGATCACGCCGAGGGCATCATTTAAAGCTAGCCTTTACACAAATTCATATCAGATTCCAATGGAGATTGATTTAAGTGAAGCGGCAAGCGCATAACAAGGCGCTCTGTGACAAATCTACGCTGCGCTTCGGTTTGTCCTAGAGCGCGGCGTTAATCCATAGAAAATTTAATCCGAAAATCATAGATTAGAGCAAGAATTCTAACCCATTTATGTCTACTAGCTTTTTACGTATATATAGCAAAACTGGTAGTTAAAATTGGCATTGGGGCACCAGTGACCGTTGGCGACATGGATGTCGCCGTCGAGCCTATAAGGACATATTCACGGCGTGTCGCTGGAGACACAATGACAATAAACTCCCTGAACAGATAAACGGCTATTTAGCTTTTGTTCAATACCTATTAATTCAAAGGCATAATTTTTATGGTGTTGTGAAAGATGATTGTATCCTGACTTGTTTAATTTAGTCTTTGTCATAAACGTTGAATGTTAGGATCCTAATTTGAATCATTTACTCACTGCAGGCACTTATTAAAGTCACTGCAGTGAGCATGAGGGAAAGGACTTAAGCTGCTTAAGCTAGCGCAGTACCTTGCTTAAAAACGCTTGGGTACGGGCTTCTTTCGGGTGAGTGAATAGCTCATCGGGTGGGCTAGATTCGACCACATAACCGCCGTCCATAAAGATCACTCGATCGGATACATCCCGTGCGAACCCCATTTCGTGGGTGACAATGACCATGGTCATGCCCTTTAGCGCTAAATCTTTCATCACGTCTAATACATCACCGACCATTTCAGGATCGAGTGCCGATGTTGGCTCATCGAACAGCATCAAGTCTGGTTCCATGGCCAATGCGCGGGCAATGGCGACCCTTTGCTTTTGGCCGCCTGATAAACTGGCGGGGTAGGCATTGGCTTTGTCACTTAAACCAACCTGTGCCAGTAGGTCGAGGGCTTTGGTCTCGGCTTGAGCTGGCGTCATCAGTTTTAGGCTGATGGGCGCTAAGGTGATGTTTTGGATGACGGTTTTATGGGGGAACAAGTTAAAGTTTTGGAACACCATGCCCACTTTTTGCCGCAGTTTATCTACGCAGGCGTTTGGCGCTGTGATCAATTGACCTTCAATCTCGATATCGCCTTGGCTTGGCTGCTCTAACAGATTAATACAACGTAAAAAGGTACTCTTGCCACTGCCACTTGGGCCGATCACGCTCACCACTTCACCCTGACGAATATGCTCGCTAATGCCCTTGAGCACTTGGTTATCGCCGAAGTTTTTATGCAGGTTGGTTATTTTAATCACTTTGTTTCAACCTCTTTTCAAATTTCGACAGCACAAATGTGAAGCTGTAGGTCAGGAATAGGTAAATAAGGGCGCAGGTAAATAAGGGCACACTGTCCTCGAAGGTACGGCTACGGATGATTTCACCGGCGCGCATAAGGTCAACACCACCGATAAAGCCAATGACGGCGGTTTCCTTGAGGAGCACGATAAATTCATTACCAAGTGCGGGCAGAATATTCTTAATCGCTTGGGGCAGAATAATCGACTTCATGGTCATTGCTTGGGACAAGCCAAGTGAACGTGCCGCTTCGGTTTGACCTTTATCAACGGCTTGAATCCCCGCGCGGATTATCTCAGAAATATACGCGCCGCTATTGAGACCAAAAGCGATAATAGCGGCGGTGATCTTATCGACATCTAAGGCTGAAAGCACGATGAAGTAAAGGATCACTAATTGCACAACTACTGGGGTGCCACGGATCACACCGACATAAAGATTGGCGGGGAAGCGGATATACCACCTAGACGACATCTTCATAAAGGTGGTGCCAATGCCTAACACTGCGCCTAATAACATGGCGAAGAAAGTGACGATTAATGTCACTTTCAAACCATTTAATATCAGCAGTATGCCTATCATGCCATCTTCGCCAATCGGGCTAAACAGCGAGGTATTAATTGCGTCTATCATGCTGATATCACTTTATATGGGCAGAAACGAGCGTCTGATATTGGCCGTCAGCTTTCATGTTAGCCAGTGTTTTATTGATGCTCGCCAACAGTTCAGGCTGCTCTTTCGACACGGCGAAACCATAAAACTCAGCAGGAAAATCCAGTTTGATCATCTTTAATTCAGGATTTTTAGCCAGATAGTTAGCGGCAGGTTCGCTGTCGAATAACACTAAATCTACCTTTGAATTTTTAAGCTCCATAATGGCTTCGAAACCCGTATTAAAGGCGGTGATATTTTGGGTGTATTTTTTCGACATAATGTCAGCGGTGGTGCCTAACTGCACCGCAAAGTGTTTGCCTTTAATATCTTCAAGCGTATGAATACTATCGTTATCTTTGTTGACTAGTACGACTTGAGTCGCTTCGTAGTAAGGCTCAGAGAAGTTTACGTTTGCTTGACGTTCAGCGGTAATCGTCATACCTGAGGCGATAAAATCAATCTTGCCTGAATTAAGCGCGACGATCAGTGAATCGAATTTCATGTTTTCGACTTTCAGCGTCTTGCCCGCATCTTTAGCGATTTGCTTGGCCAGATCGATATCAAAGCCTTTGATTTCATCGCCACTTTGGCCGCCAACATATTCAAAAGGAGGGAAGGCGGCATTGGTGCCAACGACTAACACGTCATCGCTTTTTCCGCATCCAGCTAACAACAAGGTGGCAGTTAAGGTCAGGCCGCCTAATAACATGGACTTTTTCATTTAAGACTCTCTTGTTCGATTTCACTATCAGTGTGGCGACTATAGGCAGATGAGCATTAAGTGTCAATAATTATGCTGTTAATTTGATTAAAAATTCATTTCTATTTTGCAGTTTTCAGTCGCAAGATTGAGGGGCGCTGCTTTCCTGTACAAATTTGTGTGTAAGTTGTTTTTTCTGGGTTGAATTATTGTGCTTTGGTCTGTAACTATTGTTACTGTTAGTTTTTTGGCTATCTATACTTCTGTGGTGTTTATTAGCGGCTTCTCAATGAGAGTGTCATAATTTGAACTATCGCCTATTATTTTTTGATTAAATTGGCTAGTTTAGCCGCTCTTTAACGGCAACCTTAGTTGGTGTTATTCCTATTTTATGCAGTTTAATCCTCTGGCTGATTTGATTATCAAGCTAGAAACGATGTTTCAGGAGTCAAAAGTGAACTATCTCAACTCAGCATTAGTGTGCTTAGCCCTGTGCTTATCGAGTGCACTGCAGGCCGAAGAGCAAACTCAGTGGCATTACAGCTTAGGCAGCCATGATTTTGTGGTCGAGGATTCTCACACCTTAGGGGTGAATGCGAGTCTATTGTTAGAACATAAAACCCAAAGCGATATTTTGCTGACGGCGGCGCTGGATGCCTATATAGACGTAGATGTCGATAAACTCGACCCTGACCACATCCCTGTGTGGTTTAAGTCTGCCTATGCCGCGAGCGGTGAACTTTATCGTGTTAATCCCGCGTTTTCATTCGGTTGGCAGTTCGATTTACAGGGAAAGCGTAATACCGTTAGCTCGGTTGAGAAACAAGCTAAGGTATTTCCTGGGCTGACAGCTAACTTTGATGGGCAACAATTACAGGCTCAGTTCAAGGCGGGTGCGGGTTATTACTATCTCGAAATCGATGACGATGTGCCTAGAACTCGAGGTTACGATCGTGGCGATTTTGGGAATGGTATGTTTGCTTATACCTTTATGGGAAGTGTAGGGGCTAATGTGACGCCTAAGCTACATATGCAAGTGGCCGCACAAACCTGGCAAGACGAAGACCAATGGTTAGAGAATCAATATCGCTTTGAGCTGAGTTACCAAACCGATTTTTGGCGGCCTAATAGCGTGTTAATGCTGAGTGCTGAGCACACGCAATACAATTTAGACCACTATGCCAAAGTCGATGTTAACTCGGCTGAGTATTTGCCTATTCTGCCATGGGATAGCGATACGCTAGTGCGTTTAAGCTTAGTGGTTCCTTGGTAAGAATAGGGTTATTTATGGGTTAAGTGCTTCTCGACTAAGGCGATCATGGCTTGAGCCGCGAAGGACAATACTTGGTCTTTGCGCCAAAAGAGGGATAACTCCCAGCGCAGCTCGTCACTCGCCAGCGGGATATTTACGACGCCTGACACGCTGTAGCGCCGCGCGATGGAGCGCGGTAATACCATAACCCCTGTGCCCGCGGCGACTAAGGCAATCCCGAAATCGGCTTGGCTAACGCGGGTAATGTTTTTAGGGACAAATCCGGCGTGTCGGCAGGCATTGAGCACTAATTGGTAGAGAGTGTATTCGGTTTCGAACATCACTTGAGGATCGGCGCTGAGATCGCTAAACGACAATATCTGTCGGGTGGATAACGGATTTTCCTTAGGCAGCACTACTACCATAGGATCGTTAAACACACGTATGCCGTCATAACCCTCATCAAAATCAATAATCCCAGTGGCCAGTTCAATTTCGCCCTTTTGGATTGCCGCGGTTTGCTCTACACCGCCACGGACGAGTAAGTGCATCTCTATCTGCGGATATTGCTGGCGATATTTGGCAATAATCGGGGCAAAAATTTCGGCACTACCTAGAGGAGCCAATCCGAGATTGAGTTCGCCCGCGGTTAAACTGCGTTGGGCCGTGAGTTCAGCGAGCATGCGTTGTCGGCCAGCGAGTAACTCTTTGCCATGTCGATAAACAACTTCGCCCGCGGGCGTGAGTTTGACTTGGGTGCCGCGTTTACCGCGTTCGAGTAAGATGAGGTCTAGCTCCTCTTCCAATTGGCGTACGGCTTTTGATAGTGCAGGTTGGGTGAGATGGACTTTTTCGCTGGCTTTACCGAAGCCTCCAGCATCGACGATTTCGATAAAATAGCGGATAACTTTGAGGTCCATTAAGGTTCACCTTAAAATGTATTCTTAAAATTCATGCATTACATTCTTAATATTCATTTTTTTTATCAAATAGGCAAGCCTAGAATAGCCCTATAGAAAACTTTGTTCTAACCGAGAAAATCATGTCATTCCCACAAGCCGCAATACGTCAGTGTCGACATTGGGCTTTGTTATTAAGCCAAATCGGCCTCTTCTGTTTACTGTCCTTCGCATGTCACTGGTTCGCCACTTGGGCACATTCTCCTATTCCAGGGAGTGTGATTGGCTTAGGCATACTCTTATTTTTATTAGGTTTTAAACTCATTCCTGAAAATGCAGTGCAACTGGGCGCCGCTTGGTTGATTGGTGAGTTATTGCTGTTTTTCATCCCGCCAGTGATATCCGTTATTAAGTACGAAGGTTTGTTTGAGCAATACGGCACCAATATATTGTTCACTTTAGTGATGGGCAGTGTGTGTGTGATGTTTGGTACAGGCTTTGTGGTCGATAGAGTGTTTCGTTTTGAGCGCCAACTGAACATCAAAAAGCAAGCCCGTCGCCACGCTAAGGCGGCTTAATGATGACTGACTCAAGAGTGGTGGATTTTGTGTTGTCGCAGACGGGATTAGCCTTATTCAGCTTATTGCTGACCATATTCTGTTACTTCGGCGCCAAGCGTCTCTATAAGTACCATAGAGTCTGGTGGTTAGCGCCCATAGTGTTAGCGCCAATAGTGATTACCTTATTGGTGTTTAATCTTAAAATCCCGCTGCCAACCTATTTTGAATACACCCATTGGTTAATGGCCATGTTAGCGCCAGCAACTATCGCCTTTGCTTTGCCGATTTATCGTGAGCGTAACTTGATCCGCCAGTATCCGCTGACGATAGGGTTAGGTGTAACGGCCGGATTGTTTCTGGGGATGATGTCTTCTTGGCTGTTGGTGAAGTTTGTGCCCTTGCCGGTGGAATTGTCTAAGAGTTTGCTGGTACGTTCGGTGTCGACTCCTTTTGCGATGGAGGCGACCAGTGCCTTTGGCGGCGTGCCTGAGTTGACTGCCATGATGGTGTTAATTACAGGCGTCATTGGCATCTTGGTGTGTGATCCCTTATTTAAATTTATGCGTATTCGTACTTCGTTAGGTAAAGGTGTTGCTCTAGGCGCATCTGCCCATGGTGCGGGCGCAGCAAAAGCCAATGAAATCGGCAAGCAAGAGGGCGTTATCGCCAGTTTGACTATGATTTTTATTGGTATCGCTATGGTGTTAGGCGCACCCGTTTTTGCATTGATTTTTATCTAGGCTTTGAATGCTATCGTGTGAGTTTTATGGCTTGAATTTACACACCTCAATTTCGGCGAATTTGCCTCTTCGAGCGCTAACTCCTTCTCGGTTATGCGCTTTTTTTTTGAGCTTACCTTCATAAAATGTGGCATGCTGTACCAAGTTGAAATACATAGTATTAATGGTGATACCTATGTCTAGTAAGTCAGATAAACAGCCAAACACGCAATACAGCGTGAGTTTACGCCAGATTATTGAAAGTGATCTTGAAGCTATTTTTGTGCATCAAAGCGATCCCATTGCTAACCAGCTTGCTCAATTTCCTCCTCGGGATCGAGAAGCATTTTTTTAAACATTGGCATCAAAATATTCTGGGACAAGTAAATGTATTGCCAAGGGCGATAGTGGTCGATGGCAAGTTTGTGGGCAATATTGGGCATTGGCAAAGTGATGGACAAGCGCTTATAGGGTATTGGATTGACCGTGAATATTGGGGCAAAGGTATCGCGACACAGACCTTAGCGCAATTTTTGCCTTTAGTCAGTTTAAGACCCCTCTTTGCCCATGTGGCTAAACATAATTTAGCTTCACAGCGAGTGCTGCTCAGACACGGTTTTGTGCTGACAGACCAACTGATACAAGAGTGTGAAGATACTGAAGCTTTACTCGAATTTGTCTTACGCTAGCGGATAAGATGCTATAACGTGACATTTTAGGGCGTATGTTAACGCTTTCATTCGGCTAAAATGACGTATTTAGATGCTTGAAACCACTGTTGTACAGGGACTTTTGTTAAAAGTGCAAAAAGTCGCCCATTATTTTTATTTCAAATTATTCTACTGAAAAAAGCCTATTTCTAAGACTTTGTCTCTACTGTAATTGAAGAGCCTAGGCCTAGATGCTTTATTGTTCCTGATTGGTAACAGGTTAAGCTGGTGTTACATAAAAAAATTGAGAAGAAAGTGCTGATCTTACTGATAAAAGTCTAATTGCATTCTATTTCTTTCACTGTAGAACTCCTATACTTAGCCAAAACCTGTGCCATAGCACAATCGATCCCTTATCTATTCAGTGAAATCTATATGAAGATCCGTTTTCTGCTCAGTAGTTTTATTCTTGCGTGCAGCAGTCTCACCGTTGCCACGACAGCGCATTCAGCCGATTCGGCCTCTGTCGCATATAAAAGCACCAAAACTCAATCGACAGCAAAAACGAAGCAAGCACCATTAAAGCAAGAAATTGCAGGACGTAGTGCGATAGTCGTGGACTTAAAAACCAATGAAGTGCTTTATTCCAATAATCCTAATGCAGTAATGTCAATTGCATCTGTCACTAAGTTGATGACAGCTATGGTGGTGCTGGATGCAAAGTTACCTATGGAGCAAAAGCTTGCGGTAAACATCCGTGATACCAAAGAAATGAAAGGTGTTTATTCTCGAGTTCGTATCGGCAGTGAAATCAGCCGTAAAGAAATGTTATTACTGACCTTGATGTCATCAGAAAACCGTGCCGCTGCAAGTCTTGCACATCATTATCCCGGTGGTCATAAAGCTTTTATTAAGGCGATGAATGCCAAAGCAAAAGCGCTGGGAATGAAAAATACCCGCTATGTTGAACCTACAGGTTTATCCTATAAAAACGTTTCGAGTGCCAGTGATCTGATTGTATTACTTAAGGCCAGTGAAAAGTACCCTATGCTAGGCCAGCTGAGTTCGACCGAGAAGAAGACGGTTACCTTTGCCAACCCAAGATACAGTTTAGATTTTCGTAATACCAATCGTTTGGTTTATAAAGATAACTGGGATATTCATCTAACCAAAACAGGCTTTACGAATGCAGCAGGGCACTGCCTTGTGATGCGTACTGAAATGGCAAAACGCCAAGTGGCATTTGTCGTGCTCGATGCTTACGGCAAATATACTCATATTGCGGATGCTAACCGTTTACGTAACTGGCTAGAGACTGGCAAAGTCACTCCTATTCCTGCTGAAGCTAAGCAATACAAGAAACAACGTAGCCAGCAGCAATTAGCTAAGTTGAGTGAGACCTAGTTTCTCGGTTGCAGCTCTATAAAAGTACAAACATAAAGGCCAGATGAGCAATCAATCTGGCCTTTATGTTTTAACGCTTTGAGTTTCTACTCAATTTTGATAAATTTATGATGGATTTGAGCGTACCATAGTCGTTATTTTATGTTCTCAAGGATGACATTTGTGTGGATGTATTTTTAAAAAAAATTCAACTTATCTATTTTCCCTTCTTATTTCTCAGCCTGTTATTTGTTTCTGGTTACAGTTTTGTCCATTGGCTGTTGTTGGTTAACCTTGAGTTTTTTAGCCTAGATGAAGATATCGTTAATTTGTGGCTGCCGCAGATACTGTCTTGGCTATTGTCGATCATTTATATCAGGCCTAGGCTAAAACGACTCAAGTTTGTTAAAGATAATTCGCGCTTTTTCTATTTATTGATCGCGGTGCAATTAATGGCTGTTCCTTGCATCGTTGCGCAGGAATATCTCAAGACTACCACGGGGAAGTTAACGCAATTAGCATCGATACAAGAATTGTATCTCCATAAAAATACTCAGTATTATCAGTTTCAGCAATCTTATATTGATAAGACGCAAATTGGTTTGCAGCGAAGCCTAGAGGTTACAGGTAAACATAGTAGTCACTTAAATATGGCGCTGTATATCGCTATGCCTATTTTTGCAGAGCGTGCAGACAGTTGGCATGCTAAGGCCCTCGCTTGGTATGGTAAAGTTTATCAGCAGGAGATCAGTAATCGACTTGAACCCAATGAGAAAGAAGCGCAATTCAAAGCGTTTTTGGCTAAATCCCTAAATGAGTTCAATGAGTTGGATCCCCAGAGTTTTGTTTACCTTGAACGATTAGCCCCATCCTCTCTTCGTTCAGAGTTGCTCAGCGCCGCACAAAAAAGTCCGCTTTATCAAGCTGAACATCAAACGATTTTTATGCCCAAATTTGAACCATTTGAGGCTCGTAATGGCTATAAGTTAGTGTGGATTTTTATCTGGTTTGTTGTTGGCGCTTTAGTCTGGTTTGTACTCTTACTGCGGGTCAATCTGGATGAGAAAAGCGTAAAGCCGAGACGCAAATAAATCACGCTCGGCCTTGGATTTAATAAAGTTTAGGCATGTTCAAACATTAAGAACAAGTAAACGATAAACAAGACTATATGAGTCGCGCCGTGCAATGCATTGGTGCGACCGCTGCTAAAGCTTACCTTACAGACCATTAAACTGGTAATTAACAGCACCATGTCGGCGGGTGACAGGCCTAAATGGACTTCTTGATCTATCACGCTGCCAATAATTAATACCGCGGGGACTGTGAGTGCAATCGTCGCGAGCACTGAGCCAAAATACAGATTCATCGCCCGCTGTAATTGATTGTTTAACGCGGCCTTAAAGCCTCCCACAGCTTCGGGGGATAAAATCAAGCAGGCCACAATAAAGCCCCCTAATGCCTGTGGAGCGCCTAGGGTTGCTACGCTGTAATTGATGGGCATAGCTAAGGTTTTTGCCAGCAAAATGACTACGAGTAAGTAGCCAATTAATAGAATCGTATGGTAAGCATTACTGCGCAGTATGCCGTGGTGTTCCTCATGGTCTTCATGATCGGCATCGACAAAGAAATGGCTGTGGCTCTTCGTCTGTACCACTAAAAAGACGCCATAGAGCAGAATCGAAATAATGATCAGCATCCAAGACATGGCTTTAGACATGCCGCCAATAGTGCCACCTTCGGTAAAATTGGGCAGTACTAAACAGAGTAGGGCGAGGGGAATAATCGCCACGAGATAGGATTTTACGCCATCTAAATTGAAATGCTGGGTATGGTAACGCCAGCCGCCAAGTAATAATGTAAAGCCCACTAAGCCATTGATGATCAACATGACGACGGCGAACATAGTGTCGCGTGCCATGACAGGGTTGGGTTCTCCGGTCAGCATCACGGAGGAGATCATCACTACTTCGAGTGAAATGACCGATAAAGTTAAGATTAAGGTGCCATAGGGATCGCCAAGCTTAATCGCTAGTGCATCTGAGTGGCGTACCACAGAGAAAATGGCCCAAGTCACTACACCCAATAGGGCGAGTGAAACGGGAATATAGGTCGAGAGGGCGGTGCCATCGGCGAGTAAGCTATCGCCACCGGTTTTAAAGAATACTAAGGTCAGTATTCCCAGTAGCAGGGCTAACTCGTCTTTCATAAATGTCTTCATAGGCAATTTGTCCTAAACGAAAAAAAAGGCCGTTAGTATAGACACTGGTTATGGCACACTTTGCATGAAACTTCCTTTAGATTTGGAGTTAAGGATAAATGTTTGAACTAGATCGCTTTTTAATCTAAAACCCCATTTTTAAGCTAGCCATGGTGTTCTGTTTTAATCAGCTTGCCGAGTTGATCATAATGATTCCAATCCCCTGATTCTCGATCGCTGAGATAACTGCCTTCAGTGCGTTTTTCACCATTAGGCCAAAAACTTTGCCATAGGCCTTCCCTGCGATCCCTAAGATAAGTGCCTTGTTCGGCTAACTTGCCATTGTTGTGGTAATAGCTGGCATCGCCTTCTTTTTGGCCTTTCACCCAGGTTTCAACGAGTTCTGGCTTACCGTTCTGGTGATATTGCTTAACTTGACCATCAAGCGAACCCTTAGCATAAATTGCCTCTAATTTGAGTTGGCCGTTACTGTAATATTCTTTCGTTTGGCCATGGCTTTGACCCTCTAAAAACTCAGTGCTAGCAGCTTGCATCCCATCCTCAAACCAGCTTTCCCACAATCCAGTTTGATTACCTTTATCCATAGCACCGCTAAGTTTTAGCTGGCCATTGTTGGGATAGTACTCGGCATACGGGCCAGTTTTATCATTGTTATCATAGGTTTCTGAGCGGTAAACCACTTGCTTAAAGCTGTAAAACTCTCGAATTCCATGGCGCTTGTTTTCCTGCCAATGGCTTTTTTGCTGGATATTTCCCTCGGGGATTGTGCCATAGGTAGGGTCTTTTTCTTCGTAGCGATAATCCGTCCATAGACCGGTTTTTTGGTCGTCCAGATACTCCCCTGTCACACGGCGGCGTCCGTGGTAATACTCTGCATAGTTACCATTAAGTTTGCCATTGGCGAAGGTTTGCTCCCGTTGTTTCAGGCCTTCGCTGTACTGTATCCATAGGCCTTCTTTATTGCCGTTTTGATATGTGCCTTCTTCATTGGGATCACCATTGGCATACCAGCGGGCGAAATGGCCATCAAGAGGGTAACGACTGGCATTGTCTTTTTTATCCCGTGCGTAGTGAGATATTTCCCGAGGTTTACCGTTATCGTAAAATGACTCATATTTTCCGACCCATTGGCCATCGATACGTTCGCCGCGCTCACTCACTGTGCCGTCGTCAAAATAGGTTTCTGATTTCCCTGTTGGTTTACCTTCAACGTATTGATCTAGCGTCCGCAGCTTGCCATTGTTGTGGTAACGGCGTGATTCACCGTGACGCTGCCCTTGTCGCCATTGCTCGGAGGATTGCAGCTTGCCAGCGTGATAGCGCTCAAATTGGCCATCCTTAATTCCCATGTCGTAGTGGCTTTTTTCGAGCAGATGACCTTCGGCATCATAACGCTCCGATGGTCCATGAAGCGGGTATTGGCCATTGTCAGCCTGCTTTGAGTCTTGGTAGTTACGTAATTCTTTAAGTTGGCCGTTGTTGTGGAAATATTTTTGCGTACCGGCGAGTTGATCCTGTTTATAGTTGAGAGCACTGGTGAGAATGCCCTCGGCATTAAAATATTGCTGTGGCCCGTCTAATGCACCATTAACATACTGTTCTTCAACTTGTAATTTACCTGCATCATTATATTGCTGGCATTTCCCTTGGCGTTGCCCAGCGCTATATTGACAGCGGCTGGCGAGTTCACCATTGGGGTAAAATGTCCGTTCTTCACCCTCGAGCAGATTGAGATTAAACTGGCTGCTGCTCGATTTAGTCCCGTCATCGAAAAAGGTTTCCCATGCTCCTTGGCGACGGCCTTCTGCATCGAAGCGGCCCGTCACTGTGGCTTGTCCATTGGGATTTTGTTCTAAATAAGAACCTGAGAGTTGGTTGTTCGCATAGCTCTGGCTTTGGGACAAGGTACCGTTTTCATAGAAACTTTCCCATTTCCCGTGGCGCAGGTTATCGAGGTAGCTTTCTTGGGCTTGCAGTTTGCCACTGTTATAGAAACGTTTTACTTGCTCCTTTTTACCGTCTTTATAGCGCGTCGTTTGGCTGAGATGGCCGCTGCTGTTGTATTCCTTCCATTCGCCCGTGGGCACGCCTTTGGCAAATTGCTGTTCCTCAGTAACGGCGCCGCTCAAATCGAACATATGCCAAGTGCCATCTTGATAACCCTGCTGATAGTTTCCTTCGACTAGCTTGCTGTTATTGGTATGAAATACTTGCCATTTACCATTAGGGATCCCCTCGGAAAACTGCCCTAAGGTATAGCCTTGGTTGTCGCGCACTATGGCGATATCGCCATTTAAGGGCATGCCAGTGGCGAGATTGTAATAGCTAGGAATTCCGTCCTGTTGGCGGATTTCTACCATCATGGAGGAGAGATTTTGCGCTGCTTGTACATGGACACTGGTTAAGCTGGCTCCCGCAATCGCGAGGCTGATAAAGTGAAATGACGTATTGAACATGCTGATTCCTTGCTCTGTTCTGGGTCTTAAGGCCGCGCGGTTTGCAGCCTATACAAGAATCCTAATTTTTTGCTGTTGAGTTTATTTATCGGGCTGTGCACTTATATACAGTGCACAGCGCCAAGGGTTAAGTTAATCGATTAAGCGAATATGCTTAGGCTAAAAAATAGGGAAAACATGGTCCGAGGTAATCACCGGCGGCGGTATTTCCCGATTTAAAAACTCGCCATGATGGAAGCTATTGATCACTTCTATCCAGCCATTATCCCTAAATTCGTATTGTTTACCATGAAGCCTGCCCTGCTCGTCATAATTAGCTATTTCAAGCACATAGTCTTCGGTATTACGCAGTTCCCAGTGGCCGACTTGTTTACCTTGGTCGAAGCGGCCGTACCAATAGTGTCTCTCAGGATTTGGCCTTGGGTTAAAACCGAACTCACCATGGGTGTACACCCAGTCGCCATCCTGCTGCCCATTGCGGTATTCGCCCTTTTCATACAATTGGCCGTTCGTGGCGTAGCGTTGTACTAATCCTTCGGGGTTGCCATGGTTAAAGTTGATTAATTCAAGTAATTGCCCTGAACTTGTCTCATTACGAAACTCGCCATGGAGTTCACCATTGTCATCATAGCTAAAGGTGAGGCTGGTATCCTCTTGCTGCTTCTTCCATTTGCCTGTGGGCTTGTCATTGGAATATTGACCTTGCTCGGCCACCCAACGCTTACCGGTTTTATGGTCGATTTTCACCATTTCATAGGGGCCTTCACGCTTGCCCTCGTTAAAATACTCGCGGGAAACGGTGTTTACATCAGTTTGGTCGAAGGATTTAATATGTAAGCCAGTCAATTTTTTATCGAGTTCCTCGCTGCGACTCACTAACTCGCCTTGCTGGTAGTCTTCGCTGAGTGACCAGTTTTTGAGTATGTCGTTTTCTGTGCTCTCAATCAGTTGGCCCTTGCTAAAGCGCTGCTGCTTACGATAAACCCAGCGATTACCTTGGTATTTGCTGTCGGTGGTTTTTTTTATTTGCCCTTGCTCATCGTATTCGATGGATTGGAGGGCATCCCCTTTATCGTTGGTCACTTCCTTTAATTTGATCTGACCATTTTCATAATAAGTCAGTTGCTCACCGACCTGATAGTCAGCTTGATATTGGTAGTGACGCTCGACTTTGCCATTGTCAAAATATTCAAAATAGTCACCTTGCCTTTTGTCTTTAACGAACTCTTGGGTCGAGATGACTTGCCCATTCAGGCCCCAAGTTGTCTCAGTGCCATGCAATAGGCCATCAACGCGATGTGTTTCGCGGTTGAGTTTGCCAAGATTAAAATATTGGCTCACACAGGTCGGGTCATTGCAGATTTTTGCGGTAACTTCGCCCTCAGGACTAAAATGTTCGCTGATGCCGACTTCTTTGCCTTTTTGAAAGTTCACTTTGTAACGGATATTGCCGCCATTCCAATAAGCAGTTTCTAGGCCTTGCTTCACACCATTTTCATAGTGGGATTCAACATACAATTGGCCGGTGGCAATGTATTTTTTTAGCAAGCCATGAAGTTGACCTTGCCCATTGCGAAAGCCTTGCTCGTACGGCTTGCCATCCTCAAAGTAACATTGATAAGCACCGCGGAATTGTTCGCTTGTGAGGGTTTTACCGATTTTGTTATCGGCGAGGGCACTGGCGCAAAAAAGCATATCGTTGTTTTTGTAATAAACCTCAGCCTTATAATTGCCGTCGATCACTTCGGTCGATTGTTTTAGATAGTATTGAGCCTGTTTTTCATCTTTGACAACCTTCCAATGGGCATCGAGTAGCACACTGTCTGCACTGGCATTAGCACTGATAAGTACGAATGCTCCAAGGAGCAGTTTTAATATAAATAGACGCATAACTGCTCCTTATGGCAAAGGTTTAAAGGCGAATTCATAGGGGATGTCGACGGGGTTTTGAGAGAGCGTCATATAACTCACCTTAGCGGCAGGGCCCGCAACACTCAAATAGCGGCCATCGACCAGCGCCTCGTTAATCCGCTGCTCAGTATTTTCAGGGAGTCGAATGGTTAACAGATTGCCTTGGGCATCTTCGACTTTAAAGTAGTTCTTAAGATCTTTACTCGGCTCGTCACCATAACCGGTTTTTGTTAGCCAAGCTTGTAAATCGATTAACCAAGGACGTGGATTCGCGGCCTGCTCTAAGGGTTGCCAACTGATATCACCTTGGCAATGGATTTTTCCTTGGATGTGTTTATCGTAGAAAAACTGCCGCTCGCGGTCGGGCGTCATCAGGGTATAGGCTGGTCCGTTTGGGGCATTATGCTCAAACAGCCAAGTGACTTCGTGTTTCCCCTCTTTAAAACCTTGTTCTATTTCAGGTTTACAGGCACTCGCTAATGCGGCTGACATAGGAATATACAGATTATGGCCATTTTCAGTCTCAGGTTTTATCCCTTGGATCGCACTGATTTCGGCGTTTGATGGCTCAAGATCTTGATAGAGGAAGTTATTGAGGCTCGAATCGCCAAACTCGCTTAAGGGATTGGCCAGATTTTGGTTGTAGTCGGTAAAGGTCACAAAGCGGATGTTCTTGGTTTGGCTTAACTCCGGCTGTGGCTGGTTCTCTACGATTACAACGGTTTTAGGGATTTCATCTAGCTTAAGTAACAGGGCGCGGGTGCTAAGGTGATGAGGATCATCGACACCGATTAATTCCCCCAGTAGTTCCTTATCCGTCACTGTTAACCATTGGGGATAATCACCATCGCGACGGGCTTCGGCCATCTTTCCTTTAAATTGCTGAAAAGGAAGGTTAATGTTTTGAGTGTTACTCTGCTTTGTTACGACTTTAAATAGCTTTGCCTTGGCGTCGAGCACCTGAATGGTGAGGCTCGCATCGCCGAAGGCGTAAGGATTCGCGACCAGTTCATCCCACGACTTTTCGACTATCTTATTGCTTTCGGGGATAAGGGTCAGCTTGGCGGTGATATGGTCTATCAGTTTGAGTTTATTGGCGGTGTTGTCCCAGCCTGTGGCGATAAGATCCACCGAAGACTCAATCGAGCGGTTGAAATTCATCGCCACACCTCTGCTGTGCTGCCAGAAGTGAATGTCTATCGGATTTCCGCTGGCATCAAAGGCGGCTAAGTCTTCATAATTCACATTAGCAACCACATATCGCGGGCTCATATTATGCACAAAGCGCAATTGCAGAACTTCTGGCGTGTCAGCGCCCCATGGGCCAATATTATCAAGAATACCTTGCTGATCAGCTAATAAGGATTTTATAAAGTCCTTATCATGGGCTTTATATTCCCGCGGAACATCGCTAATCGGGTAGAGCTCTTTTTGCAGATCATCTATATCACGCTCCGCATCGTAGCGAGCGTCGGCATGCCAAAGCATGCTCATAATATAAGGGCTATCCTTGGGCGCCATGGCGATGCGGCGGGTGAGAGTACTGCCTTGCTGCACTTCTTGTTGAAAAAACGCCATGCTCTCTAACCAACCGGTTTTGCGGTTAAGCTCGAACTTGCCATAGGCCTTAAAGTTGTCTTTCTCACCTTGTACTACCGCAAATAACTTATCTTCGGTCACTCCCTCAACCGTCCAAGTTAGGCGTGCGTCCATGGGGGCGCTAATGCTATAACCGACCTTAGGCTCTAGCGCCACGGGTAAGGTTGGAGCCTGTTTAAACAAGCTATTAAGATTCACCCAGTGGTCAAATAATTCTTTGATATCTTTTTGATCCATCTTGGCAATGGGAGTCAGTTGGCGGACTTCACCATTGTTAAATTCCACATTAAAGCCATCTTTAACCAACTGAAAGATTTCATTAGAGTTACCTTTAGGGTCGATATTACTCACCGGAATCGGCATGCCATAATCGCTAATTTGCAGCATATTAGGTTGGATAAAAAAACGGGCGTTATGGGTTAACGGCGTTGTTAAGCTGGTCGCCTTACCCTCTGCATTCTGTAATTGGTAATCCAGCAGCAGTCGTGCCTGCAGCACTTTGCGGGTTTCAAAGCCATCATTGAGGTTTATTGTGGAGATAATCTGATATTCACGCTCTGTGGGTATGTTGGTATTAACTGAATTGGAGGGTGACGTTGAGTTATCGCAGGCGGTTAACAAGAGTGTTATACCTGCCATTGTCAGTGTGATTGCGGCGTTAACTGCCTTGTATTTCACTATGGCCATTCGTACTCCTTTGGCTACGCATGTTATTGAAATGTAAACTCATTAATCTTTTTCTGGCGACATTATACACAAAAAATATCTGAGGCATAAAAGAAAACCCAAACCAAGCTTGCTTGATTTGGGTTTGTGTTGATCGCGGCTTTGCTGCGCGAGAGTGGCTAACTTAGTGGTTAACTCAATGGTGAGATGAGTGCCTAAAAAAGCCCAAGCTGATGGATTACAGCGAGAGGATCACGCTGGCGATTGCCGCACTCATGAGGTTAGCGAATACGCCAGCGGCAATGGCGCGAAAACCATTACGGGCGATAAATTCGCGGCGCTCTGGCACCATGCTACCCAGCCCACCGATCAAAATCGCCATGGTTGAAATGTTCGCAAAACCACACAGGGCAAAAGTCACAACGGCCTGAGAATGGGCGCTCAGTTGGTCTTCGACTTTCATTAACTGGATGAAGGCTACAAATTCATTCACTACGATTTTTTGGCCAATGAGTGAGCCTGCAGTAATGGCCTCATGCCAAGGAATACCCTGCAGCCACGCCATAGGGGCGAATAGATAACCGAGTAAAAATTCGAAGCTTAACTGGTAACCGAACCATTCACCCACAGCGCCTAACATGCCATTCAGTAGGGCGATAACACTGACAAAGGCCAGTAGAGTGGCACCAATCCCGACAGAAATCCGCATGCCAGACATAGCACCATCGGCTAAGGCTTCAACCACATTGGTGGCGCGTGGCAGTTCGACTGAGGTAATTTCATCGGCACTATTTTTGTCATTGTCGCTAGGCGGCATGAGGATTTTTGCCATCAACAGACCCGCGGGTGCGGACATAAAGGCCGCGGCGATCAAATAGTTGAGATCGACACCTAAAGCGGCATATCCGACTAAGGTACCGCCCGCGACAGAGGCTAAACCACAGCTCATGACCGCGAAGAATTGCGAATCGCTCATGTGCTTTAAATAGGGTTTGATCACCAGCGGCGCTTCAATCATGCCGACGAAGATGTTTGCCGTGGCAGATAAAGACTCGGCGCGGCCCGTGCCCAGTAAACGCTGAAGACCACCACCAATAATGTTGATCACCTTAGGCATTAACCCAATATGGTATAAGGCCGAAATCAGTGCCGAGAAAAAGATGATGATACCTAACACATTGATTGCAAATACGAAGCCGACTTTACCCGTGGCGAGATCCCCAAACAGGAAACCAATTCCTTCGTTGCCATAGGCTATCACGCTCGACACGCCCGCCGTAACAGACTGCAATACGGCCTTACCCGCAGGAACGTAGAGCACTAACAGGGCGAATATAATTTGTAAGCCTAGGGCTAAAATCACAGTGCGGTAGGGAATATTCTTGCGGTTCACTGACAGTAACCAAGCAAAAAACAAGATACTAATCATGCCTAATATCGCGATCATAAGGGGTTATTCTTTTGAGTTAAGGAAGAAGCCGCGCATTGTAGGCCGAGTCGCAGTAAGGGCAAGTCGAGGGCGTTACTGGGCTGTTACGGTAAAATAGTCGAAAATAGCAACAGTTTAAGTTGCTGTTTATGCAGGAGAATAAAAGCTATTTTAGCTACTGTTGCCCAGAGGAAATAATATTTGTGCCTGTGGCAATAATCGAAATCACGCCACAGACGACTTTAGGCTGGTGTCGTAGTCAGTACTTTTTTGAAATGCAGCTTAAGTGACTGTTGCTTAAATGACAGTAGCTTAAGTGGCTGCAGTTTAAGTGACTGTCTTACCTAACCAAGGTTTGAGCTTTTTATCCCAGTAGGGCGGGTGGCCGATATGGGACTTTAAACACTCGATTATCACCTTGTACTTAGTCGGTAAATGGCGCCGCCTCGGGTAAACCACATAGACGGGCATCTGTTGCAGTGGTTTCCAATCGGGTAAGAGCTGGATCAGTTTTCCGCTTTGAAACTCATCACTGAGTAAATACGTGGCCACATAGCCTATGCCGCGCCCGGCAATCACCGCATTGCGCACGGCTTCGGCTAAATCGACACGGTAATTCCCCGCCACATGCACGGTTTGTTCTAGGTCATCCTTAGCAAAACTCCAGCGATCATAATTACGGCTCTTGCTTTGATAGATAACGCAATTATGTTGCGCTAACGCCTGTGGATGGTGTGGCACGCCATGCTTGAGTAAATAATCGGGAGAGGCGACCACCACAAAGTTAGTCTCGGCAAGGTGCTGGGCGATATAACCTTCGTTCAGCTGTTCATGGTTAGTGATCCACAGATCCAGGCCTTCTTCTAGCATGTCGGCTTTATGGTCGAACAGGCTTAGCTCAAATCGCAATTCGGGGTATTTTTGCTGCAACACTTCCAGTGCGGGGATGATGTGTAAGGTGCCGAAGGACTGGGAGGAACCGAGACGAATCGTACCGCTAATGTCATCGCGGGCATCTAGCATAATCGCATCGGCATTTTGCGTCGCTTCAAACACTTGCTCACAGTAATGGGCAAACTGTTGGCCCGCGTCGGTTAGCACTAAGGTGCGAGTAGTGCGCTGCACTAACAGCAAGTTCAGCTCGGCTTCCAGTGCGCCAAGCTGCTTGCTGACATAGGAAGTCGAGGTTTTTAACTTGGCCGCCGCTTGGGTAAAACTACCACTGGTCACCAGAGTGTGGAATATCACCATCTGGCTAGCTCTATGTTGTATCACGCTAGGCCCTCTAGAATCTAAATCGCTATTTTAAGCTAGCCTTGCCCTAACCGACAGCCGTTTGTGCCGATCGTGTGCTATTTCAAAACAAACTTACCAAACGGCAAACGTTAAAGTCAGTTGCCCTAAGTGCGATTCTTACTTTACTCTTGAGTTAAATCTTAACACCCACAAGCTAGGGAAGACGTGTTACCTGTGGTTAGCTTGTTCAATGGAGGAATAACGATGACACAACAAGACAAGCAAGCCTTAGCAGAAACAAGTCAGATACATGCCCAGAAAGTACAACCGATACCGCAGGAAGCCTTTGACTGGTATGACGAATATGCCCATGGCATTATCGATCGCCGTGAGTTTATGGGGCGGCTCGCAGGGCTGGTGGCGCTAGGTTTCACCATGACGATGCTCACGAGCGCACTCTTGCCGAACTATGCCGTCGCCGAGCAAGTCTCCTTTAACGATCCCAGTATTCAAGCCAGCTATGTTAAGTTTCCCTCGCCAAATGGTTACGGTGAAGGGCGCGGCTACTTAGTCATGCCCGATGGGTTATTGCTCGCGGGCAGTGCAGCAGGTGAGCCGAAAACCTTAGATCTCAGTAAAAAAGCCGCAGTGGTATTAGTGGTGCATGAGAATCGGGGCCTTAATCCCTATATCGAAGATGTGGCTCGCCGATTAGCCGCGCAGGGGTATATCGCCTTCGCCCCCGATGCGCTTTATTCCCTCGGTGGTTATCCGGGTAATGATGATGCGGGCCGCGCCATGCAAAGCAGTTTAGACAGAGCCAAAATCGAGCAAGACTTTATTGCCGCTGCGCAGTTTTTAAAATCCCATCCCCAAAGCAATGGCAAACTCGGTGCCGTAGGTTTTTGCTTTGGCGGCTATATCGTCAATATGCTGGCCGCCACGATTCCCGATGAACTCAATGCAGGCGTACCTTTCTATGGCACACCCGCGGCTGCAGAACTGCGTAGCCGAGTAAAGGGGCCACTTATGTTGCAATTTGCTGGGCTCGATCAGCGGGTAAACGACACTTGGGCCGAGTACGAAACCCAGCTAAAAGCCAACAAAGCCGATTACGTCGCCTATCTTTACCCGAATGTGAATCACGGTTTTCATAACGACTCCACTGGCCGATACGATAAAGCCACCGCCGAACTCGCTTGGGCGCGCAGCTTAGCCTTTTTTGATACTCGACTGCGTGGTTAGTGAGAATAAACGCCGTTGACTGACAGATTTTCGTGCTCTAAATCATTCAAGCAAAAGCCGACTCTAGAGTCGGCTTTTATTTTAAATCTCCCACATACCTATGTGGGTTAGTCGTGCTCGAGGATCACTTCTTTTAAGCTTTGGATGGTTTTTACATCGAGATTACCAGCTTGTGTGCTCCAGGTGAGTCTTAGGTAATTGGCTAAGTCTTTAATCTGCTCGTCGCTTAACTCATCAGCATATCCCGGCATGGCATAAAAGCTGGTGGTAGCGTTGTAATGCTGGCTCTGAATGCCTTTTAGTATTACGGCGACGATATTATGAGGACTCGCTTTATCTAAGGTGGCGTTTCCTGCCATCGCGGGGGCGACATTAGGGCGACCTTCACCATTTTGACCATGGCAACCGGCGCAGTAACCTTTGTAGAGCGTATAGCCTGGCAGTTCAGGTTTATGGCCGTTAAAGGTGAGCGGATCCGGTTTAAGATCATCGTCGTTATCGAGCAGATAACTGCTTACCGCGCGCATATCATCATCGGTTAAGTGGCTAAAGCTGTGATACACCACGGGATACATGCCGCCAAAGACGGTGCCTTTACGGGAGTAGCCTTCGGTAAACAGCGACTTAAGATCCTCATGGGTCCAGTTCTGCCTGTTAAGCTCAGCGGGGCGAATGTCCGATGCCTCTAGCCCTTCGATAATCGCGCCCTCAAAGTGCTTGTCCTGCTCCATGGCAAACAGCGTGTCTCTTGGGGTGTGGCATTCACCGCAGTGCCCAAGGGCATTGACTAAGTAATTGCCGCGGTTCCAATGTTCGCTTTTTTCCTTGCTCGGGGTAAATTCCTTAGCATCGTGTGCGACTAAGTTCCAAGCTTTTAAGCCAAAACGCAGGTTAAACGGAAAGTAAACATCATTGTCGCGATTGGCTTGTTTGATGGGTTTAGTACTCATCAAATAGGCATAAATCGCCTGAGTGTCTGCGTCCGTGAGCAAACTGTAGGAAGTGTAAGGCATAGCAGGATAGAGGTTGCCGTTGACGCCAACACCGTGGTGCATGGCGTCAAAAAACTCTTCGTAACTGTATTTGCCAATCCCGGTTTCTTTGTCTGAGGTGATATTGGTCGAGTACACAGCGCCAAAGGGGGTTTCGAACGGCAAACCGCCCGTGAGTTCACGCCCGCCCACCGCAGTATGGCATGCCACGCAATCGCCTATCTTCATCAGATACGCGCCGCGTGCGATGTCGTTATTCGTATTGCCGCCTTCATCGGCAACGCTGCTGGAACAGGCGAGCAAACCTAGCCCTAAACTCAGGAGTAGATTGTGACTCAACAGATTTTTTATCCTGTTAAGATACGAGAAATGGCGCAGATTGGCTGATGTCATCACAGGGTTAGCCCCTTAGTTTTGAGGATCAGATCTTTGACCGCCGCATAGTATTTTACATAGCCAGTACAGCGGCATACGTGTTCACTCAAGGCATCTTCAACGACTTTTTCAACTTGATCTTTAGCGATAGGTTGTCGCTCTAATCGCTCAAGCAGTGCGGTCGATTCGTTGACAAAGCCCGAGGTACACCAGCCACATTGAAACGAGAAGTGCTCCAAAAAAGCTTCTTGCACTGGGCTCAGGGCGGTGATTTCGCCAAGGGAGTTTTGTCTAGCATGACCTTCAACAGTGCGGACGCGTTTACCATTAAAACGCTCGACGCCATTGATGCAGGTACGCACCACTTCGCTCATGCCTTGCTCGTCGTCGACGATCACTGTACAGGCGTGGCATACGCCTGCGCCACAACCAAACTTAGTGCCTGTGAGGTTTAAGTATTCATGTAGAAACTCAATCATCATCACACCATCGGCGACTTCAATCGGGCCTACGGCTTGGTTATTAATGGTCAGTTTAATAGACTGGCTCATGCCATGGCCTCCTTAATTTTTTTCGCTGTCATAGGTAAATCGTAAAAGCGGACATGGGTTGCTTGATACACGGCTTCAATCAGCGCCGCGACCACAGGGATCATCACCACTTCGGCGATACCACGGCTGGGATCGTTATCAGATAACTGTGGCAATATGGTATGACGTTGATCCCACACGCCCACATGCCGCGCTAACGGCACCTGATAGCGATTGAGGTTCCACGTACCATTGCCAGCGCCGGCTTCAAATGGCGGTAAGCCTTCATGCAGTGCATGGCCAATCCCCATCGCAAGGCCACCTTGAATTTGCCCTTCGACCAACTCTTTAACAATCACTTTGCCCGCTTCTAACCAAGTATGAGAACTCAGCAGCGTGACTTCGCCATTGCCTTCGTTTACGGCCACTTCAACCAAAGTGGCGCAGGGGGCGTAGTAAGTCACCATGGCATTGTTCAGTTCGGCTCTGGGATAACTCATGGCTTGACGATCGATCAAGTGATAGCCGTTAGACTTCATGCTGGCTTGGCGCGCTTTGATACTCATAGTCGTGTCGGAGGTGGCCGCAAACGTCGCATTGCCTTCGCCGTATTGCAGCGCCAGCGCATCGAGTGCTAAACGCTCTTTAGTGCCAAGAATGTCGAAATCGGCTTCAGCCCAAGCCCAGCGATTAAAGGCATGGCCCATCACGCCGACCACTAAACCCATGTCGTGGGCGCGTTTAGCGAGAATATCCAGCGACAATGGCGGAAAGCCCAAGGCAGTTAGCTTGCCATCGACCCAGCGACCATCCCGTGAGTTATGCAAATTAGTCGAGCCCATCGGAGTGTTAAAATACAACTCGTTCCAAATTGATACCGCCGCAGGCCACAGGCCGTGACGATAGATAATATCGGCGGCGATGCGGCTGACATGGCTTTGATAATAGGCCGACATAGATGCCGACGATGCCATGGCTTTAACGGGCGTCCAGCGTGGATTAGCCGCCATTTCATCTTGGCGTTGCTGCGAAATAATATAAGGATTATCGGTTTGCACTAATTGCATTGCATCCCAAATATCCACTTCGGCGAGTTTTACTTCATCGGCAAAGTTGCCAAGGGCATCGCTGACCACAACGGCTTGCGAGGTTTGCGTGCCTGTGCCCATTTCGATAAAGCCGATTTCTAGGGTGATTTTACCGTCTTTAGCTAGGCGAACCGCCGCACTTGGCGCCGCTGCGCCCGTACCATAATCTTTGGTGGCGATACCAAAACCGACGCCGTAACGCATCCCCGGATGTTTGGCCTCATAGTCCTTTTTATTCACCGCGCGGTTTTGCCACACGGGAGCTTGCTCGGCCATCTCGAGCATTTCGCGGTAACGTAAAGTACCGTTAGGAATCGCACCTTGAGTATTGCGCTGGCCAGACTCCATCACGTTGGCGGCGCGCAGTTTAAAGGGATCAACCTTTAACTCGTCGGCGATCTCGTGGATCATGCATTCCATCGCCGTCATCGATTGCAGCGTGCCATAACCGCGCATCGAGCCCGCATCTGGGTTACGCGACGCATAGGCGGTGGCGATAATATCGTTGCGCGGTGTGTAATAAATGCTTTGCATCGCTGTTGCGCCAACCGAAGTGACAGACGGGGTAAAGTTGACTCGTCCGCCGCCATCGACTGTCATCTGCGAAGTTAAGGCTTGGATTTTTAAGGTCGATTTATCCACCGCTAAGCGGCTTTTCATGATGAACGGATGACGCTTAAGGCCAGACTGGAATTGCTCGAATCTGTCATTGGCGAGTCGGATTGGCCCTTTGGCATAAACGGCCGCGATCACGCCGTAATAGGGAAATATCGAATGGTCTTTCGCGCCAAATCCACCGCCGATATAAGGCGAGTGCACCACAAGATGTTTTACCTTGCCTGCCAGTGGGCTAGATAACAGCATGTGCACTGCCATCTCTTGAAAGTCCTGCGGCGACTGCGAGGTAATCACAGTATGAAAGGTTTGGCTAGCCGCGTCATACCAGCCGTTAAAGGCTTCGGGTTCCATCATCATAGGATCGATGATCTGGGTGCGATATTCCCGCTCTAACACTTGCCATTGTTGATTGGCTTGGGCGCTAGCAATCTGCTTATCTATCTCACCCGCATAATAAAGCCCGCGCTCAGACACTGTCCCTTTGGCATTCGGATTACCTAACCATTCAGGCTTGCGATCTTTTACGCTAGGGAAAAACAGCCCATCGTGGAGCGGGCTATATAAATCTTCCCGTGCGCCATTTTCACCTTCTACTCGAATCAAACGCCAGCTGGCATAAGGGTCTTTGGTGTCCGACACAAGTGGCGTTTGCTCACCAAAACGCAGTAAGGTTTGATCAAATTGCAGCAAGGACTTAGCTTGCTTAAAGGCGGGAAAACTGTCGAACAATAATATCGCCACCGCATGACCTAAGTAGTCGGCGGTTTGACCCTCGGCCAGTAACATGTTGTCACCGTAAAAATCGGGCAGCTTGATTTTATCACGGGCCAGATCGGCCGCAGTGATCACTTTATAGGGCTTAGCCGACGCGGGCAGGTGGTCGAGGGAAAAGCCTTGATAAACATGGGAGGCATCGGCGGCGCGAAGAATAAAAGCGTAACCTTGCTGCTTGGGCCAGCCCTCCATGTCCATAGCACGGTAATCACGGCCATAGACCTTTTGGCCTGTGACCTTCGCTATGCCGTCGTTACGAAACTTAGGTTTGGATTGACCATTAACCTGAGTTTGCCATTGGGCTGCCAGTTCAGGTGAGACAATCGCCGCATTAGCGCGACTCATTTCCCACAACAAAGGGGCCGAATATACGGCAACCCCGCCAATCACACATTGCTTAATAAAGGTCCGGCGTGACGTATTAGATGGTTCCATATCTCAACCTCAGTTGTGCTTCCGTGTAATATCAGCCGCGCTGCATGGTATCGCCCGATATAAGCTTGTTGTCGATCGACTTTTTATTGATTGTTGCGACATAGCTTTGATAAACACTGAATGTAAATTTACATTAGCCACGTTAGCATGTAGGGCCGAAAATGCAAATTTAGGCGGTTAATCGTTGCAGTTTTGACCAAGCTAAATCAGAGTGTAAACCCAGTGTTATCAGGCATCTGCAGTGATGTTCGTACTGTGATTCAACTCAGTTACGTTATGGCTGAATTTTGTTCAGTGCTCTTTGCGCTGAGCCCTTGAGCAATGCGCTCAATTGGGGCTTATTTGCATGTCGAAATTGGCTCGCTTGCCAAAACCAAACCGCCCGTCACGGCAAGACTTCATGCCACTGCAAGATCAAGAGATAGTGTTATTTGATGGCGATTGGTTTAGTCACATGCATTCATATCAACATTGTTAAATCAGTGCTTGCTTAATTACTTGATTTGTAATGCTAAAGTTATAGACAAGTGTACACTATGTCGCTATCTTAGGTTTTTAACAAGGATGAGCTTTAATCGCGTACCCGCGATTCGAGTCACTTGCATCAGGACGATGTGTCTTTTCTCTTTCTTAGATACCCAACTCCTCCTGCAAATTGGTGAATATGCTTTGGCACTTATTTTCTTGTTGCTCAGTGTTTGTCGCACTGTACTGAGTGTTATGGGTTAACCGTTTCGCGTTGAGTTCGTTGAGTTCGTTGAGTTCGTTGAGTTAGTGCGGCCTAACGGCCGAGGTGAATCAAGGTCGTGGGTCTTCAACCCACACCCGACCAAGGAGGACTGCTCGTCCTATCCTCCTTGGATGCTCCAAGACGCCCCCAACGGAGTTGAAAGCCCCTTGTGCTCATTGGCAAATTTGCTATCGCTTCCGAAGGATGCGTCCCTGCACCTGCGAAAGCTAGCTCGCCATATATGGACCCATCCGGTTTGCAAGACATTCGATATCAATTTTGAGAAGAGTTCATTGCACCCATATATTCGGCCTGTTATTGAGGTATGCCTCTGGCCCTGATGGATATCTGCTTCTACTGTCCTTATCATCCTTGCGGCTTCATTATGAGCCTATGGCGAGCTAAGGTTTTTAGTAGATCAGTCTGACT